>DASVST010000001.1:0-3515 GCA_036387965.1 Segetibacter sp.
CATCTAAAAAATTTTGATTGTTAATGTGTGGGAGTCGAATGTACGACTAAGAGACCTGATATACAAGTAAAATAGGTGAAGGAACATCAAAATAGCTGTGTCCTGAAAAAACAGAAATATCACTCATAAAAAATAAAAAGCAGGAATTTTACAGGATGGAGAAATCAAAATATCAGCTACTCATTGATAAGATGTTGCAAAACAATAATAAACGTGTACAAACTTTTCCTTCTAAGGAAAAGATCGAAAAATTCGTGACTAACCTGAAGGAGTTTCTATTTATTGATGACATAGCCAGTAACATTGATTCTATTCATTTAGAAAAGAGAATGGTAAACCTGGAAGAGGAGTTCGAACAACTGGTTAACACAATTATGAAAAATAATGAACAGACAAGGCTTCATACTCGCCAACTTATGCAAGCCTTGCCTTTCATTTATGATCAGTTATTAGACGATGCTGAAGCAATCTTAGCATCTGATCCTGCTGCACGGAGTCTCCAAGAAATAATGATAGCATATCCCGGGTTTTATGCTACAGTAGTGTATAGAATTTCCAACCAATTATTCATGCAGGGATTACATACGCTGGCACGCTTCTTCAGCGAATATGCGCATAGTAAAACTGGAATTGATATTCATCCCGGTGCTACCATAGGCCATGCCTTTGCAATAGATCATGGTACTGGTATTGTTATTGGAGAAACAACTTATATCGGAAATAATGTTAAGCTTTACCAGGGTGTAACACTTGGAGCATTAAACGTGGTGAAGGGAAATGCCGCATTAAAACGCCATCCAACAGTTGAGGATAATGCAGTGATCTATGCAGGGGCAACCATACTTGGCGGGGAAACAATAATAGGTAAGGGAAGTATAATTGGTGGTAATGTTTGGCTTACATATAGCGTACCTTCTAACAGTGTTGTATATCATAAAAGTGAGATACACATAAAGGATAATAATCCCTTTCCCGAACCGCTGAACTTCGTGATTTAAAAACCGCTAATAATCAAAGGTGGTTATGTTTTGCAGAATACGAACTGTCACTGTCTTGTAAAAGTCCGACAAGAGAAGTTTATAAAACGAATAGAGGGCGTTGCCCGTTTATCTTTGCCTAAATAAATAATAGAAGTAAAAAGTTAGAGATGAAAGCAAATAATGTTCTACAATTAATAGGAAATACGCCACATGTTCGTATCAACAAACTCTTTGGAAATGACCATGAGGTCTGGATAAAGCTCGAAAAACAAAACCCGGGTGCAAGTATAAAAGATAGAATAGCATTGTCGATGATAGAAGCTGCAGAACAAAGTGGTCAGCTACATAAAGACAGTGTGATTATTGAACCTACCTCTGGTAACACAGGAATTGGATTAGCAATGGTAGCTGCAGTAAAAGGTTACCGGCTAATACTAGTAATGCCTGAAAGTATGAGTATTGAACGCCGCAGGTTAATGTCTATCTATGGAGCAGAGTTCGTACTTACTCCACGTGAAAAGGGAATGAAAGGAGCTATCGAAAAAGCCCGTGAACTCGCAGAGGAAACTGCTAACGCATGGGTGCCACAGCAGTTCGATAATGCGGCAAATACTGAAATACACAGGAAAACATCGGCACAGGAAATAATTAATGATTTTGCTGATGGACTTGATTATGTAATTACAGGTGTAGGAACGGGCGGGCATATAACTGCAATAGCTGAAGTGGTAAAACGGAAGATGCCAGACTTAAAAGTATTTGCGGTTGAACCGGAGCTTTCACCGGTATTAAGTGGCGGAGCACCTTCTCCACACCCACTGCAGGGTATTGGGGCAGGATTTGTTCCATCCATCTTAAACACGCAAGCATTAGACGGCATAATAACAGTAGGAAAAGATGATGCCTACGCTTATGCGCAACGCCTGGCTAAAGAAGAAGGAATATTTGGCGGAGTATCTACAGGTGCTGCGCTTGCTGCTGTTGCAAAAAAGCTACCTGAACTGCCAAAAGGCTCGCGTATACTCACCTATAATTATGATACCGGCGAAAGGTATCTATCTATTGAAGGATTGTTTTAGATGACGAATAATATAAAGCCAAGAGATAAATGTTGCTGATTGTGAAATCTTATGGATGGCAAGAAAATTGAACACATGTAGAATATATATCATTCAAAAAAACATTTTATGGCAACAAACACAAATCCTCAGCACTCGGAAGGACCGGTAGCAACAGCTATTGAAGAGCAAACGGCTAAACTTCCATCAGACTTATTCTTATGGACAGGGATTGGCTTTATGGCATTATCGTTAGGGCTGCAACTTGCAGGAAGGCAAAAAGCAAGCAACTTTATAGGTCACTGGCCGACGAACATTTTGATTATGGGTCTTTACAATAAGCTTGTAAAGCTCGAAGGTCACGATTAACAATTAAGCATATGGTACTGCGGGAAATTCTTCTATGTTCCCGCAGTATTAAGTAGCCTTTGCATAAAGCACCTGGTAAGGCACACTCCTCCTCTATTTCACACAAATTCCTTTGTGTAGAAGCGAATACACATTTTAGTTTTCTCTTATTTTATATCCAGTTGATCATCAATCAAGGTAGTTATAGTATAATCATTGAAGTGATTAAAGGATAAAGGCAGTTGTATGAAAAGCAGAAGAAATGCAGGTCGTTTGGCATTATGGATAACCGGGATTATAGGCGCTATATTGATCGCTTCAACAGTAACATGGCGATACTTAAAAAAAGATATCAGAGAGCCAAATTCTAAAGTAGAAAAGGTTGTTGAGAAGAACCTGGACAAGGTAGTTAAAGAAGCCTCCGACAGCTTGTATAACTTTCACTATTCAGATATTGATGTTAACCTGGAAAAAGGGTATGCAGTTATTAGCAACCTTCAAATAAGCCCAAATAATGCAATTTCAAAAAAGCTTCTTTTCGAGCAAAAGCTTCCCAATAACATCATAGAATTTAAGGCAGACAAAGTCCTTCTCAAAAATATTGGAATGAAAAAAATAGAAGGAGAAATGGCTATGCATGTCGGAGATATGACAGTCATCAATCCGTACATGACTATCAATAATAAAATAAGACCTCATAAAAATGCATCTGAAAAAAGTTCATGGCTTTCACAAATAAGTAAACAGCTTTTTACTTCAGTAGATTTTGATGCAATTGTAGATATGAAAGTGGACAATATGCTGCTTAAAAACACTACAATGATATTTGTAAACAACAACGGTACTGCAGCAAAAACAACCAGGCTTAAAAATCTGGACTTTATCATTAAAGACTTTTCTACAGATGCACTTGCAAACAAAGGTTCAAAAGAAAAGAAAGCAGTAGCAACAATAGCACATCAAAGGGTGGTTACTGCAGATAAATTGTATTACGTCGACTTCAGGAATATCAGGATGATGCCCCACGATCACAAAGTGTACATAGGTTCATTTGAATTGTTACCAAGACTTAATAAAGCGGCTTTTGTAAAAGCAGTTAAAGCACGCAAAGCAAATTACAGGTATCATT
>DASVST010000002.1:0-26400 GCA_036387965.1 Segetibacter sp.
CCACATAACGAAGTGCGGGAATCGTAGAATAATCCATTTTGTGCTTGGCAACCCAGGCTTCCTGTCCATCAATGGCACTTATGTTGGAGAACCGCAGGGTTCTATCGGTACCTACCTTGCCGGTTATCCAGGTGCCCCCTCCGTCGATGGTTCTTGTAAAATCCAGTATAGGCTTGCCACTGAGTAAACCGAACCATCCATCGTAACAAACAGCCCACACTGTGTTTTTGTCGGGCAGCGACATTTCATAAAAACCAACTGAGTCTTTGGTGAACCCGTGATTTTGTGTTAGCCATTGCGCTTTGGCAGTAAGAATTAAAAAAAATGCTACTGCAGCTAGTAAAAGTTTTCTCATTTTTTTCTTTTTTAGTTGCTGTAAATTATGCCAGCACAGTATTGCCTTTTTTGTAAAAGGACAAAGACAAAATTTTCTGGACAGAAATCTTTTTTACATCAAACACCAACGTTAGAAAAGGACAAAATGAAGTTTTTAAGGACGATAAATATGTAAAGTGTCTTACCACCTGATCATTGCGAATCCTAATTTGTCCTGCTGGGTTCTCCTTAGTTTGTGTGCAGGCGGGTACCTTGGCACTAACACAGTGTCTCATGCAAAACCATGAAGATCCTGTTTCGGCAAAAAATGTATTCACGTTCTGCTGCCCTTCGGAAGGGTTTAGGAGGACAATTGAACAATAAGTGCCTTGAATTTGCAAAGGGTTTTGGTTACATACAGGTGTACATAGAAACAATGCCTGAACTAAAAAAAGCAGTAATTATTAGGGAGGAAATATTATGTAGCGAACTTCACTTCTGTAAATCCCTTTAGGTTGCAGTACCATTAATCTTTCGTCCTGCTGGGGTTTCCTTTTATAGCTTTATGTGCAGGCATGACCGTCACTAACGCAGGGTCTCATGCAAATACAACGGTGCAAATTAAGTCAAAACAAAGTGGCTAAAATTAAGAACATGGCAAACTCCTTTTTTGTTGGAGTTGAATATATAAATTCGCAGTTTTGCGGAAGCACTTTGAAGTTATTCACCTACATATTGACCATTAAAATATAGATTAACAAAATTTGTTTATCAGGCTGTCTAATTTTGTTCTCCATGAAAAATGTGCTTACAGTTTCTCTTTTTTGTTGTTTATTTTCGTGTACAAAATCTAATGAAGAAAGAAGGCTGACAGATGGTATATACGAGAGCCAAGGCCAACAATTCCGATATCTGCCTGAAATGTATACCAGCAATGGTAAAATAACCGATACAAGTATCATCTACCGTTATTTGCGCTTAAAGAGTCAGTTTTTCTTTTCAAATTATGATCAGTTGTTAGCGTCAGTTCCTCAACTTATTCCATATACTGACACAATCCGTATCACCATTAGTGGTCAGGAAGGTATTCTTTACATGCGGGATTATATGCATCCCGGGACACCCAACAATCCTGAAAACTATCAAACGCATGTAGTAGCTATTAATGCAAGTGCACCTTCAGAAATACTGCTAGAGCATAAAGATTCGACCGTCATAGCTAAAAGCTTGACATCGTCACCATGTAATTCCCTTAATACGCAACTAAACAAATATATGCCGGATCAAAATTGCCGCGCCATGGGAACCATAGAGGTATGTTCTTACAAAGACATCACACCAATACAACCTGTAAGTGAGACTGAGATAAAGGTTTTATTATATGCAAGACAAAGTTCAAATTCCAGCTGCGCCGTGTTTAATATGCCTATCTTCAATGTACCCTCATTAAACATTCAGAAACTCCTCACTCCAGCAGATACAGTGGTCATTCAGCGAAGAGAAATCATTTTGAAAAGAAGGCAAAGCTAATACCCTTCCTACTTTTATAAATGTAGAAATTAATAGTTCTACTAAAGCCAATCATCTCGCCAATTTGCTGGTAAAAATCGTGTGCTTAAAAAAAATATTACCTGTAACTGGTTTCAGTCAGTATCACCCTTAAGCAAAAATCTGGTGTTAACCCGCCTTCACCAACTCCACCTCATAAACGGGGCTAAACAAATAAACCTTAGCAGTTCCAACTTCCTGGCAGCGGTATCTTTTTCTAAGCTTTTCGCCTTTCTTAAAAGTCCTTCCATCCTTTGTTCTAAATAAACCATGCGAAGGAATTTCTTCTATCAACACATGCCCTTCTTCCTTTTCATCATAATTTCTAAGCACCCGCATCAATCCATCTTCTGAGCAACTGCTGGCTCCGGGATTATGAAGTGTTTGCATTAACTCTTGTTCAATATCAACAGGAAAAGTTTTGTTTCTTATGAATTGAGCTAATATCTCTCCATAAAATTTCTTCCACTCCTTACCATGAGATTGTACCCTGTTTCCGTACTTATCAAACGTAAGTAAGTGAGCAAGCTCGTGTAGTAGTGTTATCAAAAATGAATAGGGATTTAAATTTCCGTTTACACTTATCCGGTGTTTTCGATCGTGTAATGCATTTGCATTCCTGTAGTTTCCAAGGATGGTTTTTCTTTCTCTTGTAATTGTTAGCTGTACTTTGTATTGTTGCAGGTAAGCAGCTACAGGTTCAAAAGTATCAGGAGGAAGAAATTGGGATAAAGCTTTTAGCGGATGCTCACTTCCTGCCATTGTTCAACTCTTTGCTTTGCTTCATTATTATTTTCATCTCAACAAAAGTATAGATAAGGTATAAACCCATACATATAAATAAAGCAGGTTTGTTTATATTATTACGAGCAGTAAAAATGTATATAAAGGCTGCTATTGCACAAGCCATCAGCTTTAATAAAATACCGCCAAAAGCATTTCCCAAAAAGCCGGGGGTGGTTTTTGCTGTTAAGCCTTTGCTTAACATATGCAACGATATCATGGTTATGAAATAAATTATGAGATTACCTCCACTTGCCACTTGCCAGTCAATCCCCCTATCCTGCAAAAAGTTTCTGAATACTATGAAAAGCAGTGCAACAACAAGAAATAAAATGACCAACGGCCATATTGTTTTATTGAACATCCTATTTTTTTGAAGTGTCTTTAATTACCTTGTAAATCATAACGATTATAACGAGAAGAGGTAAAATCCAAACAAACATTGGAGTTTCAAAATCCAGCCAATCATCCAATTTAAACCCTGCAAAGACAGCTATACCAAGGCTTACAAGTATTTGTCCTGTAAGTCCGGCATACCTTAATAACAACCCTTTATTACTTGAAGTTTGCTTTTGGTTGTTCATTTACCTCATGTATCATTTCTACAATCACATTTGTGTTCATGTAACAGTGTCCGTTGAAGTTTGCTGATGGTTCTATCTGTAATTTCCCTGCATGTATGTCGCCTGTTAAGGTTGCATTTGCACGCAGGTTTAATACATCTTTTACTTTTACATTCCCTTTTACGTGCCCATGTATATCAGCCTGCTGGTTGTCTATTTCACCCTCAACAACTGCATCAGACCCAATAAAAACGCGTGCAGAACTTTTTATGTTTCCTTTTAAAATGCCGTCAATTCTAATATCGGCTGTGCTGTTTATGTCACCTGTTAAAGTAACACCACTACCAATAATACTCATTGCGCCCAGTGGAACTGTAGCATTATTTTTTTTTGATGAAAACATAATTATGGTTTAGTTAGTCGTTAGATAGCTCGGGTTTTGGAACCTGGAGTAAGGTAGTATCATAATTAGTACTCACATTACCGGTTAAAACTTTTTTCAGGTTTTCCATATAGAGATCCTTCTGTCTAACAGAAAGTTCTAAAGAATCTGTACGATATTTTAATAATTGCAATTCCTTTCTTGCACTCTGGCTTCCGTACCCCGGCAAGTACTGCTTTAAAGGTGTAAAAACGATCAAAGCAACTGTCAGGCTTACCAGAATCACGAAAATACTGCTCAACATAACATACACACTAAACCTTGAAAGCTTAAATGTAACTACTTCTTCATATGTATCATCATTCATCACAACTAACCTGTACCGGTTTCTCAACCTTTTGAGGGTTGTGTTAGCATCAAGTTTTGCCATAATGTTTTATAAAGGTTAAAGGTAGCAGAAGATGATCAATGGTTGAAGCTGAAAAAGAAAATAACCTTACTTTTAAACACTTTTTAATCGGATTTTTTGGAAATCAACCCACGAATAAGTTCATGAATACGATGTTTCGTTTTTGCCTGACTGTGTGCCTTACTTTTGCATACCAATTATCCATTGGGCAACCAGGAATAGGATTTGAAATCAAGAAGCCCAAAAAATACGAAACCCGCAAGCTTAAAGCAGAAAAAACAGGAGAAAAAAAATTCAATCTTCCCCGCAGGGCATTTCAAAATACAGTAACACATTACAACTATTACTTCAACGCAAATACAAGGTTGAATGATGTGGTTGCAAGGGCAAAGGCAGCCTTTAAAGATGATTATTCTCAACTGCTTCCTTTTTACAATTACACGTTACAAGCCACTGCAACCGATAAGTCTGAAATTGATTCGGTGATTTATAAATGTACTGCAGGTATTCTTTTACACGATTTAAGAAATGACTGGATAGATAATATGTACCTGCTGCTTGGTAAAGCATATTTTTTTAGAAACGATCTTGATTCTGCTGACATGACATTGCAGTATCTTAATTATGCTTTTGCTCCAAAAGAAGAAAGCGGTTATGATAAACCAATCGGCAGCAATGCAAGTACTGAAACAGGAGAATTCAGTATTTCTACAAACGAAAAAAAGAACAAAGGCATCTGGGGAAAATTAACGGGTCATAAGCCAAGCCGCAACGAAAGTTTTGTTTGGCAGGCACGCAATCATATTGAAAAAGATGAATTGCCTGAAGCTGCCGGTGTTTTAGAGATCTTACGTTACGATCCTAACTTTCCGAAGCGCTTAAAATCTGAGCTTAGTGAAGCAATGGCTTATTGGTTTTATAAAGAACGGGTGTATGATAGTGCTGCACATTACCTAAGCAAATCACTTGACGAAGCAGAAAATAAACAAGAAGAAGCACGCTGGGAGTTTCTAATCGGCCAGCTTTATCAACTATCAAATAATAACGATAAGGCTATTGAATATTATGATAGAAGCATCAAGCACACCACTGATCCTATCATGGATGTTTTTGCAAGATTGAATTCAATAAGAGCTAAGGGGGGTAATGATGAAAACTTCCTTCAAAAAAATATTGATGAGCTTTTAAAGATGGCTCAGAAAGATAAGTATGAAAACTTTCGCGACATCATTTACTATTCAGCAGCAACAATAGAATTGCAAAGAGATGGTTTTGCAAATGCACAAAATTACTTGTTGAAAAGTGCAAAGTACTCTACTAATAACCCTGAGCAACGCAGTAAATCTTTTATGCTTTTAGGTGATGTTAGTTACAACAGGAAAGCTTACTCTGATGCATATAATTTTTACGACAGCACAGATGAAAACCTAATAACAAACGCTGCGGATAAAGAAAGATTATTGCAACGAAAGCCATCTTTAAAAATAATAGCTACTAATGTAAACACGATCAAAGCTGAAGATAGTTTGCAGGCGTTAGCTAAACTACCGGCAGATCAAAGAGAAGCTATCGTAAGAAAAAAAGTTAAACAAATTCGTAAAGAACAAGGGTTGGCAGCTGAAGAAACGAATGGTGGTAATCCTGCTGTACGCCCCCAGTCGACAGACTTATTCGCTGATCCTAAAAATACCGAATTCTATTTCTATAATGCTTCTCTTAAGGCAAGAGGCTTTAGTGAGTTCAGGTCGAAGTGGGGCCAACGCCCAAATGCTGATAACTGGCGCAGGGCTGCTGCAAACAGTAGAATGGTTTCTGCCGGCAGTAATGCAACAGGAACAGTAAAAACAGATTCTGCAAACACCGGCAATGCGGCTTCTTATGATGCATTGTTAAGTACAATACCTCTTGATGAAGAAAAACTTGCGGCAAGCAACAAACATATCATGGAGGCACTTTATTCTGAAGCAAAAACGTTTTCAGAAAAGCTTGAAGACTATCCATCGGCTATAGAAACTTACGAAGAACTGATGAGACGCTTTCCGAATAATCCTTATAAGGAAGAGGTATTATTTAACCTGATTTATGCATACCAGAAAACAGGTGATAAAAGTAAGGCTGATCAATATCGCACCCAACTAAGCAATGGCGATGCAACAAACAAATGGGTTCAGTTGATAAAGAATCCGCAATCGGGTAACACAGGAAATAAGAATACCGCAGCTACCAAAAAATACGAGGAGATCTATAATTTATTTATCGAAGGCAAGTTTGACCAGGCTAAAGAAGAGAAAAAAGCCGCCGATAACCAATACGGAACCAGCTATTGGACTCCGCAACTGTTATTTATTGAATCTATTTATTACATAAAGCAAAAGGAAGATACCGCTGCTATTCGTGTTTTATCGAGTCTTGTAAGCCTTCACGCTTCTTCACCAATGGCAGAAAGAGCAAAAACAATGATCGATGTTTTAAAGAGGCGAAACGAAATTGAAAATTATCTTTCAAACCTGCAGGTTCAGCGAAAGGAAGATAATACCGCAAGAACAATAACGCAAAGCTCAGATGCAGTTAAACAGCAGGAAACGAAAACACAAGATGTACCACCTGTTGCAAAACAAGATGTTCCACCCGCAAAACAAGAAGCACCCCCTGTAAAAACCGAAATACCGCAGCCTAAAAAAGAAACAGTCACTCCTCCCATTGTAAATAAGAGTTTCACCTTCGTTCCTACAGATGCACATTATGTGGTGGTTGTTTTAGATAAGGTTGACCCAGTGTATGCAAGCGAAGCAAAGAATGCCTTTAACCGCTTTAATAAAGAGAGGTACTATCAACAGCAGATCGAAATGTCAAGTGTTCAGTTAAATGAGGCACTGCATCTTGTTTTACAAGGCCCTTTTTCTGATGCAAATGCTGCGGTCGATTATATTAATAAAACACAACCTCAAACCAGAAGTCGTATTCTACCATGGTTGGCTGCTGATAAATACAGTTTTCTTGTAATTAGTGCAGCAAATCTCAACGTGTTAAAAGAAAACAAAGACATGACTGGTTATAAGCAGTTAATTCAACAAGCTTTTCCGGGTAAATTTTAAACACTAACAGTTTTTAGTGTAAGGACTTTTATAGCTTTACATTTTATTGAAAATATAATTTTCTGCATCTTATGAAGCGAAATAAACATACGGGCATGCGTAAATCTGTCAAGATTTTCTGGCGGGTGGTTTTAATAACTTTTGGCTTTGCGTTATTAATTGTTTTAGGAGCTAACTGGGGTCTTTTTGGCAAAATGCCCTCTATCGAAGATTTAGAAAACCCCTCTGCTTCACTTGCTAGTGAAGTAATTGCAGATGATGGAACTGTGATGGGAAAATACTTCATGCAAGATAGGAGCAACACTGAATTTAGAAATATCAGCAAGCATATAGTAAACGCCCTAATCGCAACTGAGGATGAACGTTTTTATGAACATAGTGGCATAGACGTACGATCGTTAGGAAGGGCTATAGCGAAATTAGGACGCGATGGTGGAGCCAGTACTATTTCCCAACAGTTGGCTTTCAATCTTTTCAATGGTAGCAGGGCACGCAATCCTGTATCTCGTGTTATTCAAAAAATGAAAGAGTGGATTATTGCTATCAAACTGGAAAGAAATTTCACGAAAGATGAAATTCTTGCTCTTTATCTAAATACGGTTCCTTTTGGTGATAACGTATTTGGAATTCGTAATGCTTCAAGAACGTTCTTTCAAAAAGATCCTGATGTTATTAATATTGAAGAAGCAGCTGTGTTGGTTGGCATGTTGAAGGGCGCAACCATTTATAATCCCCGTCGCAATCCAAAATTAGCCCTCGATCGTCGTAATACTGTGTTAGACCAAATGGTGAGAAACAATTTTCTTACTGCAGCTCAGGTTAATTCTTTAAAAGTAAAACCTATTGTTCTCAACTATAAAAAGCTAGATGAAACCGCAGGCTTAGGGCCGTACTTTAGAATGGTGTTAGGAGAAGAAATGAAAAAGTGGTGTAAAGAACATACTAAGCCTAATGGTGACAACTATGATCTATACCGGGATGGACTTAGAATATACACTACCATCAATCCACGTATGCAGCTATATGCTGAAGAGGCTGTATCAAAGCATATGGCTTATTTGCAGAAGATATTCAATACACAAGGTAATATAAGAACAGGTAGTGTTTGGAAGGGACATGAAGATATTCTTCAAACTGCTATGAAGAATACTGACCGCTGGAAGAACCTCGCAAGGGAAGGCATGGACGAAGATGACATCAAGAAAACGTTTTATAAAAAAGTGCCAATGCGTGTTTTCAGTTGGAACACCAAAAGGCAAGCTGATACAACAATGACGCCTTATGATTCTGTAAGATATCACAGGCAAATGCTGCAGGCAGGCTTCATGGCGATGGATCCATTAAGCGGTGAAATCAAGGCGTGGGTTGGAGGTATAGATTTTAAGACGTTTAAATATGACCACGTCAACGCAAATACAAAAAGGCAGGTAGGTTCTTCCATCAAACCGTTACTATACAGCTTGGCAATTGAAGAGGCTGGATTTAATCCTACTACTACAGTTGTAGACGTTCAACAAAATTTTGGAAGCTACGGACTTGTACCTGCTACAGGTGCAACCTGTACTGGAAGATCTATGCCTATGTCATCTGCATTAATGTGGTCACGTAACTGTGCCACGGCATACATCATGAAGCAATTAGGCAATAATGGAAATGAAGGTTCTAAGCGCTTTGTCGAATTTCTAAAAAATTGTAACATCAAGACGAAGATTGATGCTTATCCTTCAATTGCAATAGGCAGTTGCGAGATATCTCTGTTTGAAATGATGCAGGGCTATAGCATGTTTCCAGGAAGAGGCTTCAATTCTGTTCCGATAATGATTGCCCGTATAGAAGATAGGAATGGTAACGTTCTCGAAAACTTTTTACCAGCTCAGCGTAAAGAGGTAATTAGTGAAGTTACTGCATACTATATGGCGTTAATGATGCAAGGCGTTGTACAACAAGGTACAGGTCGCGGGTTGGCAGGTTATGGTGTAACGGGAGATGTTGCAGGCAAAACAGGAACGACCAATGACAATAGTGACGCGTGGTTTATTGGTTATACACCCCAGCTCCTTGCTGGAGCATGGGTTGGAGCAGATGACAGGTTTATTCGATTCAACAGCAAAATGGGTGAAGGTTCCTCTGCTGCCTTACCTATCTGGGGTTACTTCTATGCAAAAGCCGTAAAAGATAAAACTCTGGGCTTAGATGTCAATTCAAAGTTCCTTAAACCAGAGGTAATGAATAATGATATTATCTATGATTATTTAAATACAATTAACCGCGTTGATTATGGAGCCGAAGGTGAAGACCAGGGAAATGGTAATTCAGATGAATACAGTATACCCGGAATTGAGCCTGAAGATATGGGTGCAGAAAGTGATTTGCCTGTTGACAAAACGAAACCTGGAACTACTACTACTCAACCGGGTAATATACCCCCGGCAAAAACTGAGACAAAACCCCCGGCAACTTCCACAAAACCAACGGAAGAAACAAAAAAGGCCGAAGACGAAAAACTAAGCCCACGGGATCTTAGGCGAAAAAAGCGCCAGGAGGAAAAAGATAAGAAAAACGGTCAGCAACCACCACCTAAGCAATAATGCAACGAACGGGCTATGATAAAAAAAGAGAGCGGGTTTCGCTCTCTTTTTTTATCATAGCGATCTGGTTTATGGTTTTGTTTTTGCATCAGTTGTCAACAATAAGCTATCATGGTTAAACATTGGGTTGGCTGTTCAGGATTTCATTACAAACATTGGAAAGAAATATTTTATCCCAATGATTTACCACAGCGAAAGTGGTTTGACTATTATAGCGGATACTTCAACACCTTAGAACTGAACGTTACCTTTTATAAGTTTCCAAGACTGGAATATTTAGAAAGCTGGTATAACAGAAGCCCTGATAACTTTTCCTTTTCAGTAAAAGTTCCAAAAGCGATAACACACTTCAAGCAATTTAACGACACGCAAAGAATGCTTGGTGACTTTTATGGCACCACTAAAGAAGGATTAAAAGATAAATTGGGCTGCATACTATTTCAGCTGCCTCCACGGGCTGCATATACGGAAGAGCGATTATCAAAGATCTTAGATAATATTGATCCTTCTTTTTCGAATGTACTGGAATTTAGAAATGAAACGTGGTGGAATGCAGAAGTATTTTATCAGTTATCTGCTAATAACATCTCATTTTGCGGCATGAGTCATCCACTATATCCTGAAGAAGTAATTCATAATACTTCAACTGTTTATTACAGGTTTCATGGTGTACCTGAACTATATAAATCACCTTATCCTTTATCAAAGCTTAAAAGAATAGCTAAAGAAATAAAAAACTCTGGTAATACAAAAGCGACGTATCTATACTTTAATAATGATATTGATGGCTCCGCAATTTGGAATGCACGGGAAATGAGAAGTATAATGGAAAGAAAGTAACTCGCAATAAATTTTCGTAGCAGAAATAACTAATCGGAAATTATTTTGCGCCTAATGGTGCACCAAACCCGATTGAATAATTAAAATGGTTGTTTGTAAACTCAGTTATACCAGTTCGATATTGCATATTCGTAAATAGAAAAGCATCTTCTCCTAACCTGAACTGCAAGCCTAACCCCAATGGAATATAAGCACCATAGTGAGCGCCATATAGCGAAGTACCGACACCTGCCGTTACGTATGGAGTTACCCTGTAATTATCAGGCAATAACTTAACGTTCACGTTGGCATCAACTTCAAGCAAAAGCTTTTCAGATCTTTCCGAGCGCCCATTTTTGAACTCGTACTTTGCAAACGAGCCACCAAATGTTGCCATAAAATCTACATGATCAGAAATGCCTTTAAAGTAAGCAATTGAAAGGCCCGGAGACATTTCTGTAAATTTACTAATATCATCTTTTATTAATACTTCACTCAAAGATGAGTTTTTAATCATTTGAGCAGTCCGATAGTCGTTTAAGATAAAATGAACTGATAGCGTTGGCTGCTTTTTATTTATGGAAGTAGAGGAAGACTGCGCAAAAGATGTACAAAAAGATATAGAAAATACCAGAAAAACAAGAACAACTGTTTTCTTCATAAATAGGGTTTTGATAGCAAAGTAAGTTTCGCCGTGCAATATCGTAAAAAAAAGTTAATCTACTAATAAATCCGGGCCGAGAGGTATTTTTTCGACCATTACTTTAATTAGTCCTGTAACTGCACAACCTAATTCTTTGGCAGCTGCTTTGGTAAGATCTACTATTCTTCCTTTTTTTGCCATATCAGGATGCATTCTGTCGTTGATGCGTACAATAACAGATTTGCCGTTGAGAAGGTTTGTTATGCGAACCCAGCTTTGGAACTTAAAAAAATTACTTGCTGCGGTTAAATTAGCTTGTGTAAAAAGTTCGCCGGTTGCTGTAGGTCTTCCATTAAACTTATTGGCATAGAAACTGGCAGTGCCGCTTAATTTCTTTTGAGCTTTTTGCCCGTAAGTAACCACTGAAAATGGTAACACAACAAATAAGACTAAGGACTTTTTTAAGCGAGAAAACCTATTTTTCTTTAGTGAGGTAGTGTTATGGCTCATAATTTGTAGATTTTATTTTATTATTTCTGTTATTAATGAGCTTTTTACAAGCTTGTATTCTAAACCAACTACTTATCTGTAATAGTAGGTATAAAGTGGCGCAAAAGTAGTGCTTATCTGCTTGTAATCCAAACACATTCCCCATTAACGTTCAAAATTGTAGAAAATTATATACAGCGTTAACATTTGAGTGGAACTTGCTGGCATATTTCACTTAAGATTACTGATACGGTTTACATCTTAACTAGAGCGTCATTCTTAGGGTCGACGGGGGGGCATGAATCATTGTATCACGTAAAGAAGAGTGGCTTGCTTTAGCCCTAATACAGCTGGATTTGAAATACTTTATTAAACACACAAATAGATTCGGGGAAGTAATTACGGCTTACCTGCTGCCCGAAAGGAAACCCCGGCAAAATAATTTCTCCGTGGAGCTGCGTTATAAAACCTTTCACCAAATGCATTTATATCATTACCCAGGCTATATTGTACATCCAATAGATTGTCTGCACCTGCGAACAGGTCAATAGTGTACTTATTGTAAAAAAGCTTTTTAAATCCCATCCTACTCCCTACCAAGTTGTAAGAACCAGCTTTAACTGTATTTGCGTCGTTCAGATAAATGGGATCTGAATAGAAGTAAGTAAGGTTCAAATAAAATCCTGCTTTGGAGAAGAAATCGAAACCTGCTGCAACGCTGTGAGGAGCAGTGCTGGGCAGTCTTTTGCCCGAAAAGTCATTAGCTAATTGCTTAAACTCATCATACTTAAACTTATTCCAGGTATGGCTCAACCACACCTTAGAGAAGTCTGAAAATTGCCTATCAGAAGATATCAACCTGTAATTAATAAAAGTTTCTAATCCTTTTTGATCAGTTGAACCGGCATTGATGAAGAAATCACCACCTGTTGCATCGCGCCTTTGTACAATAGTATTTCTAAGTCTAAAATAAAATGCATTCACATCATACGACAGCCGTTCATCTAAAAAGCTTCCCTTAACACCTATTTCATAATTAGTTCCTTGCTCAGCATTCAATGCAGTATTTATAGTTCCGCCACTTGGCAATAATTCAGCAGATGTTGGTGGAGAAAATCCTTTCCCTATGCTACCGTATATACTGAGATCCTCTCCCACTTTTCGAAGTACAGCTAACCTTGGTGCAAGCTCGTTATTATACTTTCGCTTTTGTATTGTAAAAGGAGTATTCGACAGCCGGGTGAACTCTACGTTCAGTTGATTCAAGCTTGCTCCTGTAGTTATCAGCCATTGCTTATGTTGCCAGGATAGTTGAGAAAAAATAAAGGATTGCCTGTTAAAAAGCTCATCATCTGTTTGTAAAGTGTCAGGATTCCCTCCTTTATTACTATAGATACGCAACGTCGTATAACCTTGTTGCACTTCAGCACCGGCATGTAAAACCAGGTTGTTGACACCAATATCTTTTTTGAATTGAAAAACTGTTCGACCACCAAAATGAGGCTCACTGCTTCGCCCATAATTTCGGGTCGTAGGGTTTTTAAGTTGAGTGAAAGCTCCGTAGAAAGAAGTTGTATTTTGAAACTGCTTATTAAATTCCTGTTTATAAGTAGCTCCTGCTAAAAATGTCTTCTGATAAATTGCTGCCCGTGTTGCCACTGATCCTGGAAAGAAGCCTACGGTTGGTCTTGCTGATCTTGGGTTCTGATTATATTCAGCAAATGTGAGAGCACCGGGAGTTTGATAAAATAAATCACCATACAAAAAGCTGGTTTGCAGTTGTGAATTCTCTCCTGCCTTTATAGAGCTGTTCCATGCAAACATATCTCTTCTCATATTAGTATGATTGCGATAACCATCGCTCGTTTGGTGCTGGTAACTTATTGTGTTTGAAACATTCGCACTTCCAAAAGCAACTGAAGTATGAATGTTTTGAAGGTTATAACTGCCGGTAGAATAATTCACCTTCACTTCATCTCTGTTAGATGGACTTTCAATCAGCATAACACCACCTGTACCTGCGCCATACAAACTACTTCCCGGTCCTTTAATTATTTCTATTGATTGAACATTATAAAAGCCCAGCTGGTTAAGATAAGTATGCCCTCCCGGGTCAGTCAAAGGAATGTTGTTGTAATAGATCTTTACATTTCGTACACCAAAGGGAGAACGTAACGAACTTCCCCTGATGTTTAACCTATAACTTCCAGGCGATCTTTCCTCCATTCTCCCACCTGGTGTTGAATTAACGGCTGGTAAAATTGTAATGTTGTTATACCTGGCGAGCTGTGATGTTCCAATATAATTTACTGCAGCAGGTACATCTTGCAAACGACGGTTTTGCTCAAAGGCCTTTACTACCACCTCACCGAGGTTGCCTCTTATAATGCTGTCTTCATTAGTTGGATCTGTTTGAGAGTATGAGCGGAAAAATGTAAAGCAGAAAATCGCCAGGAATAAAAACTTGTTCATGAAGAGTAACTTATTACGCATGGTTTGTAAATATTATGCCATCTGAAATTAACTCAAAGTACCTTTAATCATAATCATGGACTCATACGATTACCAAATATTACACGAGCTAGAATTGTGGCAAAAACAAATGCAGCGCTCTCCTTCTCTCTTAAATAAGATGGCAAAGGGAATGCAGAACCGTGTCAATAAAATCATTCCGGAAAAGATACACAATGTAATTACAGGGGCAATTAAACAGATGGTGCGTGGTGTTTTATTAGGCTCCCAACTAACCACCAGTAAACCTTTAAAAGATGTTACAACCGAAGCCCGTGAAATAAGAGTGCATGAAAGAATAGAATTCTATAAACATACAGCTGCAGCAGAAGGTGGATTAACCGGAGTCGGAGGCTTTATGCTTGCTTTAGCAGACTTTCCATTGCTGCTCACTTTAAAAATGAAAATGCTTTTTGACATTGCCAACATGTACGGTTTTGATGTGGAAGACTACAAGGAAAGAATTTACATTTTGTACATCTTTCAATTAGCTTTTTCGAGCCAGGAAAAACGTAATGAGGTATACCTGCATATGGTTAACTGGAGCGAACAGAGAAAACACTTTCCTGAAGACATTCACCAGTTCGACTGGCGTTCATTTCAGCAGGAATACCGGGATTATATTGACCTTGCAAAACTAGCTCAACTCATTCCCGTTATTGGTGCCGTGGTTGGTGTTGTTGTAAACTATCGTCTTCTTACCAAACTCGGCACAACCGCAAAAAACGCTTATAGGATGCGGTTATTCGAAGAACATCTTTTAAGCCAACCCAAGGGTATCAGCAATAAACCATAAGCTTATATTTGTTTATTCTAAATCTCAAAAAATGGATACACGTACTCATAAAATCGCGTTGCTTGTAGATGGAGATAACGCCTCATCCCGGTTGCTTGCTCTTGTATTAGAAGAAGCTTCAAAATATGGCAAGGTAACTATCAGAAGAGTTTATGGTGACTGGACCACTCCGCATATGAATAACTGGAAAAGCAGCCTCAATGAGCTTGCCTTTAACCCAATTCAAAAATTCTCTTACACAACAGGTAAAAACTCAACTGACAGTGCTTTGATTATTGATGCAATGGACATTCTACATGATGAACTGGTTGATGGCTTCTGTATAGTGTCCAGCGATAGTGATTATACCGGACTCGCTAAACGCATAAGAGAAGAAGGAATTTTTGCGATGGGCATTGGTGAAAAGAAAACGCCCAATGCATTTGTGAAGTCCTGTGAAATTTTCACTTTTGTTGAGAACCTCGAGGAAAAGGAAGAAGATAAAGACGAAGAAAAGGTAGAAGAAAAAAGCGAAAAACAGATCAAGAAAGCTGCGCCAAAAGCCGACAAACCAAAGTTGGATATCAAGCTCATTAATAAGGCTTTCGACATTTCTGCAAACGAAAGCGACGAAGCTTACATCTCGACCATTGGCGCTAACCTAAGAAAGCTTGATCCAAGTTTTGATTGCAGAACCTTTGGGTATAAAACGCTTACTCAAATGTTTAAAAGCGTAAAAGGATTTGTGTTAATTGATAATGTAATTAATGGACTTAATTACCCGTTGCTTAGGCGGGGATAATTATGTTACCAGCAGTATATCTTCAATCAGCAGTTGTGGCGTCGCACTCTTCAACATAAGCTCTCTATTCAGCAATTTAGTTTGATGCAAACTTCTTAATCCAATACAAACTGCGTTTTATAATGTACTAATATAAAGTTCTTCCACTTTCTTACGAGCCCACGGGGTTTTTCTCAAAAATGTTAGGCTCGATTTTATGCTTGGGTTGCTGGTAAAGCAATTTATTCTAATAATTCTTCCCAGCTCCTCCCAACCAAAATGATCAACTAAATATTGCAAGATCATTTCTAAAGTTTTGCCATGCAGCGGATCGTTAGAAGACATGCTGAATTGTTTTTGTAAAATTATGAAAGAAGTATTCAGAACCGAGCCATTACCTACATCAACTATCAAACCGTACTCCCCTATCTTTGTTTTACAACGAAAGCACTATGAACATTGAATTCAATAAGAATGAAGATGAGATGAAGCTTGCACTTAGCCAGGTGCGGCAACATATGGAAAAGATTAAACTTGGCGGCGGAAAAAAAGCAATAGAAAAGCAGAAAGAAAAAAACAAACTCACACCAAGAGAAAGAATAGATTACCTCATCGATAAAAATTCAACATTCATAGAAATCGGTGCCTTTGCAGGTTTTGAGATGTATGAAGAAGTTGGTGGCTGCCCCGCAGGCGGAACTGTTGCAGGCATAGGCTATGTTAGCGGCAGGCAATGTGTTATTGTTGCAAATGATCAAACAGTAAAAGCAGGTGCATGGTTTCCTATCACTGGCAAGAAGAACTTGCGAATGCAGGAAATCTCCATGGAGAACAAGTTACCCATCATTTACCTGGTTGATAGCGCGGGTGTTTTTCTTCCTATGCAGGATGAAATTTTCCCCGACAAAGAACACTTTGGTAGAATTTTTCGCAACAACGCAAGAATGAGCGGAATGGGAATTACACAGATAGCTGCAGTAATGGGAGCATGTGTTGCAGGTGGTGCTTATTTACCGATAATGAGCGATGAAACCTTGATGGTTGAAGGTAACGGCAGCATTTATTTAGCCGGTCCTTACCTCGTGAAAGCTGCAATTGGTGAAGACATAGACAACGAAACCTTAGGCGGAGCCGCAACACATACAGAGATAAGCGGCATTGCAGATTATAAGTTTAAAACTGAACAGGAATGTCTTGATCAGGTAAAGAAGATAATAAGTAAAGTTGGGCATTCACCAAACGCGGGTTTCAATCGTGCCACTCCTGTAAGTCCTAAAAAAGATCCAACAGAGTTATACGGCATTTTACCTGTTGGCAATGTTAAGCCGTACGACATGCTCGGTATTATTGAAAGAATAGTTGACAACAGCGAGTTCGAACAATTTAAAGAAGATTATGGAAAAACCATTTTATGCGGCTATGCAAGAATAGATGGTTGGGCTGTAGGCATTGTAGCTAATCAACGTTTAATAACAAAAAGTAAAAAAGGTGAAATGCAATTAGGTGGTGTTATTTATAATGATAGCGCCGATAAAGCAGCACGCTTTATCTTAAACTGTAATCAAAAGAAAATTCCATTGGTTTTTTTGCAGGATGTTACCGGCTTTATGGTTGGCAGCCGCAGCGAACATGGCGGTATAATCAAAGATGGAGCAAAAATGGTTAATGCTGTGGCAAATTCTGTTGTTCCTAAAATAACAATTGTTATAGGTAACAGTTACGGTGCAGGCAATTATGCAATGTGCGGTAAAGCCTATGATCCACGCTTTATTTATGCATGGCCGAGTGCTAAAATCGCGGTTATGGGTGGAGAACAAGCTGCAAAAACTTTGCTTCAAATTCAGGTAGCAAGTATGAAAGCAAAAGGCAAAGAAGTATCTGCCGAAGATGAAAAAACGTTATTAGATGAGATAAAGGGGCGTTACGAAAAACAAACAAGTCCGTACTACGCCGCGGCACGTTTATGGGTTGATGCTTTAATTGATCCTGCAGATACAAGAAAAGTAATTTCTGAAGGAATCAAAGCTGCAAACAATAATCCTGATATGGCTGATTTTAGAGTAGGCGTGTTTCAGGTTTAGCAACGTCGATTAGTTTCAGCTGCCTCACTTAAAAGATTAATTTCACTCAACCTAAAATGAACCTTTAAAAGCACGAATGTTATAGGCAGAGAAAATCATGAGAAGGATTAGTATTATAAAACCTCTGTTTTGTTTAAGCTTTGCTTCAATCATATTTTTTGGTTGTAATAGCGAGCCATATATAGTACCACCTCCGCCAGTTCCTGATCAGTCTTTTATAGAAGAATTTGATACGGCAACATCTGCAATTGCAAGGGGTTGGAGTTTCATTAATCGCAGCGAACCTACTGGTATTGGAGATTGGGTGCAGGCGTATAGCAACGTTGATAAGCCTTATACATTAATCGATGCATACAAACCAGGCGCCGGAGGTATTAATTACATAGGTAATATTCTCCCTGCATACTTATCGCAAAACCCTAAAAGTTATATAACCACATCATGCTATGCTTCTGCAGGTACTTCGCCCCAGGGCGGAGGTGTTATAAGCAACTGGGTTGTTTCTCCGCTTGTAGTAATGCAGAATGGAGATAAAGTAATTTTTTATACAACATCTATGGATTCTGTATACACTTATGATGCAGTGTCTGCTTCAAATGGTAAACCTCCAAACGTCCTGAGAAAAGTAAGTCTAATCAACAGGTTGCAGGTTAGGATAAATATGCACGATGAATCATTCAATTGTGGTACCGGAGTTACGCCTGGCCTATTCGATGTTGTGCTCTTAGATATTAACTCAGCATACGCAAACAACGGCTACCCTTATTACAAAGAACATGGATGGACGAGGATGGAAGCAACGGTTACCGGACTTGCAAAACCCACACGTGGTAGATTTGCTTTTCGTTACTTCCTCGAGGGTGGCGGACCAGGTACCGCCGAATACGGAGGAGTTATAAACATTGACAAGGTTGTATACGTTGGAAAAAAGTAATACTTACCTATTATAGAAAGGCTATGAAAAATACAGTTCAGACTTTTCCGATTTACCAGGTCGATGCATTTACTGATAAGTTATTCGGCGGCAATCCTGCCGCAGTTTGTTCATTAGAAACGTGGTTCCCAGATGATGTAATGCAGAAGCTTGCAACAGAAAATAACTTAAGTGAGACTGCTTTTTTCGTTAAGGAAAACGACATCTACCACATACGATGGTTTACGCCTGAATATGAAATTGACCTATGTGGGCATGCAACATTAGCTTCAGCTTATATAATATTTACTCAACTAAATCATGCCTCTGATACTATTCATCTTACCTGCAAAAGCGGCAAGCTTGAGGTGAAGAAAAAGAAGGATTTGATTGAATTAAATTTTCCAAGCAGGATGCCTGAACCATGCGAAGCACCCCAATCTTTACTCAAAGGATTTAATACAAAACCCAACAAAGTACTCAAGTCAAGAGACTATTTTTTAGTGTATAATGATGAAGAAACAATACTGAACATTGTACCAGATTACAACTTTTTAAATCAACTGGATGTTGTTGGAGTAATTGTTACTGCACCGGGAAAAGATGTAGATTTTGTATCACGCTTTTTCGTCCCTAACTCAGTAATTGGCGAAGATCCTGCAACTGGTTCAGCGCATTGCAACCTCATTCCCTATTGGGCAAAAGAGCTAAATAAAAATGAGCTTACTGCTACACAATTATCTTCCCGCAGGGCAGAATTTATTTGCGAAAATAAAGGCGAACGTGTTTTGATGGCAGGCAATGCCGTATTGTTTTTGAAGGGAGAATATTATTTGTAATATGGCAGAAACAGGACACCAGCTTATTGTATATACCGATGGTGCAAGCCGCGGCAATCCCGGACCTGGAGGTTATGGAGTGGTTATGATGTGGGGCAATAAACGTAAAGAGCTTTCTGCAGGTTATCGGCTTACAACAAACAACCGAATGGAACTGCTTGCTGTGATAAGTGCATTAGAAGCATTAAACAAGAAGAATATTGGGTTAACTATATTTACTGATAGTCAATACGTGGTAAAATCAGTTGAGCTAAAGTGGCTTGATAAATGGATCAAGACGAACTTCAAGGGAGGCAAAAAAAATAAAGATCTATGGCTTCGTTTTTCTGAATTGGCTAAGGATTTTAAGATCAACTTTAAATGGGTAAAGGGTCATGCTGATAATCCCTACAACAACAGGTGCGACGAATTAGCTACCATAGCAGCTGATGGAAAAGATCTTTTGATAGATGAAGAATATGAAAGAGAAATAACTGCTAAAAAGAACACGCTGCTTTAGTTCATGAATATGAATACCCTTTGTAGTTGGAGTGGAGGCAAAGACAGTTGCTTCGCATTAATAAAAGCAAAAGAAGCAGGGTGTACACCCAAAATTTTGTTGAATGTACTAAATGAAGAAGGTAAGATATCCCGCAGCCACGGTATACCCATAGAGATTTTAGAAGCACAGGCAAGATGTGCAGGTTTACCAATCCATCTTATACAAAGCAGCTGGAAAGAATATGAATCAAAGTTTATTGACGCATTAAAAGTACTTGGAGAAAAGCATCATCTTCAATATGCTGTATTTGGTGATATAGATCTGCAGGCGCATCGCGATTGGGAGGAAAAAGTCTGCAAGCAAGCCAATCTTTCAGCCATACTTCCACTATGGAAACAAGACAGAAAAGACATTGTAATCCAAATGCTAAGCAGTGGAATAAAAACCATTATTGTTAGCTGCAATGAAATAATGGGTGAAAGTTTTTTGGGTAAAGTCCTCACCCATCAATTGGTAGAAGAACTTGAAGGATTAGGTGTAGATGCCTGCGGTGAAAATGGAGAATATCATACGCTGGTTCTTGATTGTCCCTTATTTTCGACCGGCATTAATGTAACAGCTACCACATTTGTAAAACATGACAACTACTGGTTTTCTAATCTTGAGTTAGTGAAATAATCAAGGTGTCAGGCTGAGATTGTCGAAGCCTTGCCAAAGTAAGTTCTTATGCAGAAAACCCTTCGAAAAGCTCAGGGTGACAATAAAGCTTAAGCAATACTTCTTTTTGTAAATAGCTGCTGCTTTACCAAAGCATAAGCACCAAACAACACAGCTGAGAAAAATAAATTTCCAACAATACTATTCAATAAAAAGCTTCCAGTTATTTCTCCATTATAAAAAGGAATTGCAATCCAGTAGCAAGCACCTAAACCTGCTAATGTCTTAGGATAAAAAGAACTTAACATCCATACACCGAAATTTGAGATCAAGAAGAAGATAATTCCACTCCAGACAGCAGCAAAAGCAATAGATGCAACATTGACTTTCCTAATTAACATTGCCAATGCTGTTATAGCTATAAATGCCCCGTAAACGAAAACTTGTTCTTTTCCATAAAATCCTTGAACACCGGTAAAGAGTTCAAGACAAACATCAGAAATAGCCAATGCAGCTAAGGGAAGCAGTAAAGCAAGCTTCCTGTCTTTGATAACTGATCCTCCAAAAATAGCCATTGCACCGACCGCAGTAAAATTTGGATAATGAGGGAAAAGACGTGTAAATGCAGCGAATAAAATAAGAAGTGCCGCAGATAAAATCAACTTGTTGCTTTGCTTGTTCATGAGGTTAAAAATCTTGAAACGCAAAAATAACCAAAAAAGCGTCTTCTGGTTGAATGGCAGGTTTTATTTTTCTACAACTGAGGAACGAAGGCTTTATAAAGAAGGCAATCAGTAACAGCAGTGAACGAATAGTTCGTTTGCGGCAAAACATAAAAACTCTCCCCTTTGGAAAAGGACTGAGTTGAGCTGGTCGCAATCGTACCACTGATAACTAAATAGATTTCCCCCGAAAAACTTGTAAAAGAATATTCTTGCCCCCTGTTCAATTGAAAAGCACTTATGCCAAAATCATCAACAGGACAAGGATAATTCCACTCGATTTTATTGTTCAAATCGCCTTTTAAAATTTTAGGTTCAACAGCCTCGAAAAGTGTATGTTTTAGAAGCTCCTTTACATCTACATGCTTTGTTGTTAATCCGCCTCTTAAAACGTTATCACTATTTGCCATCAATTCTACATTCTGACCTTCAAGATAAGCATGCGGAACACCGGCACCTTGAAATATTCCTTCACCTGGTGATAATTGCACGATATTAAAAAAGTAGATAGAAAACACGCCGCGATCAATGTGATCTATGTTCTTGTTCGTATACAGCTTCTGTACCCAATAAGCAGCCGATAGTTTTGACGGTGCAGTTTCAGATAAATTCCTTTTAACGAGACGCAACAAAATATCATCCACTTTTTCCTGCGACATTTCCATTACTTCTTTATAGAGCCCATAATAGCCTTGCTCTACAAAATCAGGATAAAAAACATTGAACTCAGGTACTTGTTGAAGTAAAGCTTTTAGTTCTTCTTCTTTCTTAAAACCATGCAGCAACCAAAAGTCGCTCAAGGCAACCATTACCTCCGGTTTATGGTTTCTATCTTTGTAATTGCGTTGTGGATCATCAATAGCTATGCCTGCAATTTCTTCTGCTTCGAAACCCTTTATTGCTTCTTCTTTGGTTGGATGAACCTGTATCGAAAGCATCTCCTCTACATCCAAAATCTTAAACAAAAACGGCAGTTCACCAAACTTATTATTTACATTCTCACCGATGTACAAATTAGGATCACGCAATACAAGCTCGTTAAGGTTCTTAAAATTTCCATCTACTTCAACTTCAGCTGAAGCAGATGAATGTGCACCCATCCAATATTCAGCAAAAGGCTTTTGCTCATCATTCTTAATATCTAATAGAGAAGGGAGAAAATCATGACCGCCCCAGGCGTAATGCTGCACCTTTCCCTTCAGCTTTAAAATATTACCTTTTGCCTGCATTTTGTATTTTGAGTAGAAAACGAAAATAATTAAAAATGGCGCAGCACAATGAAACGGGCAGTGCAGGTGAAAAGTTAGCTGCAGAATGGCTTCGCAAAAAAGAATTTGTCATTAAGGAAATTAACTGGCGATATAAACATCTTGAAGTTGATATTATTGCTCACAAAGGCGATACTTTACACTTTATCGAAGTTAAAACAAGAACAACAACAGAGTTTGGGAATCCCGAAGAAAGTATAACAAAAGTGAAGATGAAAAACCTGCGGGACGCTGCTGAACAATACCAGTTCTTAAACCCGGGCTGGAAGTGGATACAGTTTGATGTACTTGCTATTCTATTTAAATCGGGAAAAGTGGACTATTGGTTTAACCAGGATGTTTATTTGTAATGCAGAATTATGAGTATGAATGATATAGTATTTTACTGCGAAATGTTGAATGCTTGTTTTTGACTTCTTAAACGTTGAACATCTTATACCTTAACTACTAACCCAAACTTCAAAACTTACCCATGTGGGACGCATATAAAAAAGGTTTTAAAGGTTACCTGCAATTGGAGAAGTCACTCAGCGATAATTCAGTTGAGGCATACATGAGAGATGTAGACAAATTGACAGAATTCTTATCAGCAACGAAGCAATTGAAAACACCCGGAGAGGTTGAGTTAAAACAGCTTCAGCAATTCATCAAGTGGATAGGTGAACTTGGAATGACAGCAAGCTCACAGGCAAGAACGATCTCGGGAATTAAGGGCTTTTATAAATATTGTTTGATTGAAGAGATTGTGAAATCTGACCCGACAGCTTTGCTCGAAGCACCCAAACTAAAAAGATCTTTACCTGATATTTTAAGTTTCGAAGAAATCGAAAACATCATCAACCAACTTGATCTTAGTAAACCTGAAGGAAACAGGAATAAAGCGATTTTAGAAACAATGTATAGCTGCGGCTTACGTGTTAGTGAAGTTGTAAATCTAAAGATCAGTTGCTTATATCTTGATGTTGGTTTTATAAGAGTGACTGGTAAGGGCGATAAAGAAAGACTGGTTCCAATCGGAAGTGATGCCGCTAAGTTTATAAAGATTTACAAAGAGAATATCCGTGTACACGAACCCATTCAGAAGAATTACGAAGACATTTTATTTCTAAACCGGCGTGGCAAGCAATTATCGAGGGTGATGATTTTTTACATCATAAAAGACCTTGCAAAGAAGGCAGGCGTAACAAAAAATATCTCCCCACACACGTTTCGTCATTCGTTTGCTACACATTTAGTCGAGGGTGGTGCAGACCTAAGAGCAGTGCAGGAAATGTTGGGGCATGAAAGCATCACAACAACTGAAATTTACACCCACCTTGACCGCGATTTTCTAAGAAGCACGCTTCAACAGTTTCATCCTGCTTTTAAAGGCACGCATTAGATTAGTAGATGTTAACTTTCTCAGTGTAAGATTTTTTCTGCTCATCGGTTGCTTTGATAAAATATATTCCAGGTATGAAGATGTTTGGTAACATAACGTGTGCCGTCCCGCTTTTATTGGAAACAGAAACTGTGGTTGTTAGTGCTATTCTACCTGATGCATCTAAGAGTTGAATCATATACTTTCCCTCACTTTTGAATTGAAGATTCAAAACGCTTCCTTTAACTGCAGGATTACCGAGAACCTTAAATCCATTTAGATTAAACGCCTTACGAACATAGGTTTTAACTGTATCGACAATGGTTACCTTCTCGAAAATTTGAATGCCTCCCATGATCATACTTTCGGTGCTTAAAGGAAGTTCATCATTGAAACTTCTTTTATCTTCTTTGATTGTTGTTCCTATGGGGCTTATTATAGTATCCTTTTTTACTTCACCAACTTTACAATCAACACGTGCTACCCTACCCATAAGTTTCTCATTTGCCTGTTTTACCTTCTTGTCCGTGGAGTTATTTTGTTGAGCCATACCTGCGTTCGCAAACAAGAAAGTTGGAATAAGCGCTGATAAAAAAAATTTATAGGGCCTTGAGTGCGTCGGCTGCTCCTGGTATATTGGTCTGTGAAGTTGATCTTTAGTGAACCTTCCGCAACTGTTTTCTCCCCCTTTCGATAATACCTGTAGAATTTCTTTATCGGTCATCATGCTAAAATCTGTAACGGTTTTACAGCAGCTATTGCAATAACGACCTTGTTCAGCAGCAGACATTCCATTCCAGTTTTCGTGGCATGGTTCAGCAATTTCTAAATGGGTTTGCTTTTTCATTGTTGTGGTTTTAGTCAAGGATGCAAGCTTTAGAAGAATTACATAGGCACGAGTAGATTTTTTTCTAAACTCTTTAACAAGAGATAGTAAGTAGACAACTTGAATACAACCGAACAGACCATCTCCTTGTACCACAATAAAATCTTTTAGTAAATTGAGCCGGTATTATGGCTATTCTAAAAAGCATATCAAGAAACAACCTTACTGATGCAGAACTCGTGGAGGTGTACCAGGTAAAGCAACAGCAGGACATACTCGCTGAACTTTACCTCAGATACAGCGACCTTGTTTATGGCACCTGCGTTAAATATTTAAAAGACCAGGAAATAGCCAAAGATGCTGTTATAGATATATACCAGGAACTGGTTGAAAAGCTCAAAACACATAATGTGGACACCTTTAAAAGCTGGTTATATGTTGTAGCAAAAAATCATTGCCTGATGAAATTGCGCAAGGACAAGAAAATGCCTACAACAGAATTTCAGCCTGGGTTTATGCAATCAGAAGATTTTTCGCATCTGGATGCTGTAATGGAGAAAGAACAGAAGTTAGACCAGCTTGGATTATGCATTGAACAATTACAGGAAGAACAAAGAAATAGTGTTCGCCTGTTTTACCTGGAAAACAAATGCTACAACGAGATTTCTGATATTACAGGTTATGAGTGGAATAAAGTTCGCAGCCTCATCCAAAATGGAAAGAGGAACTTAAAAATTTGCATGGACAAAAATGGCAACTAGAGCAACATATAACCATCAGGACATAGAACGATACCTGCGAAAGCAGATGTCTTCTGCCGAAATGCATGCTTTCGAAAAAGCCATGATGAGTGACCCTTTTCTTGCTGATGCTTTAGAGGGTTTCCAGGAAAGTGATACCGCTTTAGCTAATCAACACCTATCAGAAATCAATCAAGAAATCCGACCTAAAAAAGATGACGCTATAGTTGTTGGATTAAATACTCCTGCTAAATGGTTGAGAATTGCAGCCATGTTTATTGTTTTAATTGGTGCAGGATTTATCACATACAGAATTTTAAATAATCAAGGCGACAGCTCTGAAATAGCAGCTGTACAAAATCAACCCACATTACCCGTTGATAGTATCAGTGCTACTGAAGAAACACTTGCCCAACAAACCGCACCAGCCAAAGCAGCTAACGATAATACGAATGCTTCTTCATCGGTAATTAAAGAAGATCTTACTGCCCAGGGAACGGTCGTAGCTGCACCACCTGCTGTGGAAAGTAGCACGGGGGAAGTAGCTGGATTAGCACTTGTTGATACCGCAAGACAGAACCAATCTTTAGATGCACGTACTGGTTCAGCTACTGCGTCGGCATCGAGAGAATTAAACGAAGTTGTGGTACAACAAAGGGCTGTTGCATCGGCACCAAGAGAATTTTCCGCAGATCTACAAAAAAAAAGGTCTGCTGCGCCAGCTAAAGATGGATGGGTAAAATTTCAGGCTTACATAGACAAAGAAGTAAACCTTGCCAAAGAGAGAAATACCGCCTTAAACGCTATGCAGG
>DASVST010000003.1:0-3540 GCA_036387965.1 Segetibacter sp.
CCTTTTCTCGCGATTCTATACAACCGGCCATCATCTGTAACAGCATATAAAGCACTGTCTTTTCCTTGTATTATATCTCTGAAACGTTGACCCAAACCTGAAAGCAAACGTTCTTCTCCAACAACCTTGTTGTTGCGAATCACAAGCCGTGCAATATGGTTGCTGTTTAATCCGCAGATAAAAACATTGTTCTTCCACTCGGGTATATTATCACCGCTGTAGAAGGTCATACCACTAGGCGAAAGAACCGGATCCCAGTAATAAACCGGCTGCTCCATGCCTGCTTGTTGCGAAATACCACCACCTACTTTTTGTCCACTATACTCCAGTCCGTACCCAATGGTCGGCCATCCATAGTTTCGCCCCGGCTGAATAAGGTTCAATTCATCTCCGCCCTGCGGCCCCATTTCACTCGCCCATAGATCACCTGTCTCGGGATGGAATGCGAGGCCTTGTGGATTGCGGTGACCATAAGAATATAACTCAAGTCGTGCATCGGCACGTCCGGCGAAAGGGTTTCCTGTTGCAGGTTGTCCATCTTTTGTGATTCTTACAATTTTACCAAGTGCTGAGTTTAAATGCTGTGCCTGTGGACGTGTTGCAAGATCTGAACGTTCACCTGAACTAACGATGAGATTGCCTGAGCGGTCAACTAATATGCGTCCACCAAAGTGCATGGAGTTATTGTAAGCAGGTGTAGCGCGATAAATTATGGTTGCATTTTCTATACGCCGCTCATCTGCAGATAAAGATCCTTTTGCAACAGACGTAACGTTTCCACCGGTGGTACTTTCTGAAAATACCCAGTAAACCATCCTGTTGGTTGCAAACTGCGGGTCAATCGTAAGACCAAGCAATCCGCCTTGTCCTCCGGAATTAACAGGAGGTATTCCGGTAATGGCCTGGCTAAGTTGTCCTGCTGCAGTAGCTATGCGCATTGTGCCTTCCTTTTCCGTAATCAATAACCTTCCATCCGGAAGTGATGTTATGCCCCACGGCCGTCTCAATGAAGTGTTGATAGCAGTTCCTTCAAAAGGTGTAGTTGTTTTAACACCTGCAACTCGTGTTTGCCCGGTGAAGGCAGGTTTATAATCTGCATTCGGGCTCCTGGTTTCTACCGGTGGGAGTGTGGTCGTATCTGTGCCAGTAGAACCTGTTTCATTTACAGGTGTATTTGTACTGCAGGAAGTAAAGAAGAAGAAAGACGCAACAACGATTGATAACTTGAACATGCTATTTGGATTTATGTAAATGAGAACAGGAAAAATTGTACCATGTACAACAAAGTACATCTTGTTATGTTCATTGCCTAACAGGTTCAGCTACTCTTATGACGTAATACGCAACAATGCCTGTAAAAACAAAAGCAGCCAACAAAACGTAAAGCACTACATCAGCTGAAATTATTGGCTCTTTTTCTTCTGAGATCTGCGAAGATTTCAATGTACCTGCACGAATTTCAAATCGGTCAAATACAGCTACCCGGTCAGGTAAGCCTAAAGAAATTAAACCGGCTCTAGGAGGACTGTCCCACGGTGGAAGAAATGCGCCGCGCAACGGTGTAGGATTTATTGGAATGAATTCTTTTCCATCCAGGCTGTATGAGAAAGTAATACGATAAGGTCCGCTTACACTCATTTGCAGATAAACTTTTTCTCTAATTGGTAAGCTAAAAAGTTCCTGGGTTGAGTCTACACCGTTTTTTACCTGTAAGATTTGCAACTGGTAATCTTTAATGATTAAAGCGAGTATATTATTTTCATCTCCAATAGCTGCTATACCTGCAGTGGCATTCGATCGTGAGGCAATGACAGTTGTTGTTGCGGTATAATCGGCACCGGCAATTGTTTTTGCAATAAAGCTTCCCCCTTTGTCGGGCAAGCCATGTAGCTTAAGCTTTCCATCTTCTATTTTATAATCTACCTGTTTAAAAATATTCCACTGCCACGTTTGTAAAAGAGTGTTGCCCTTAAACTCATCCCTTATTATTTCTCTTCTTACAAGATTTTTATTTGTAGATCCTAAAAATTGAATCCAGTTATCGTTTGTAAATCTAAACTCTTGCAAGAGAGCTTCTCGTCCTGTAAATGCACTGGTTTCTCTATGATAGCCGTGAAACAGAAAGAAGTACCTGCCGTCCTTTTCTACTGGTGTACCATGACCTTTGCAAAGCCAGGTGCTGTCATCAGTTAATATCGGGTTAGCAGGATATTTTTCCCACGGTCCAAGGATATTTGGTGCCCGTGCAACACCGCTTACATATGTACAACGAGTGCCACAACAGCCTGCAGCTGCATAAAAGGCGTAATAATAATCTCCACGTTTAATCATTGATACACCTTCAACTAATTCTTTTTCCCAGGGTGCATCATTTCTAAAGAGCTCAATTCTCTCACCAATAAGTGCTGTTCTCTCTTCATTTATTTGCTGCGCCCAAATTGGAGTTGGAAGGTTTACACTATTTGCATCTTCTTTCCATACCAGGAATAATCGTCCGGCAGTATCTCTAATAGGGAACGCATCAATAGAACCGTGAGGCTGGCAAATTAATGGACCGTGATCTTTGTAAGGTCCTTCAGGTGTTTTGGCACTTGCAACTCCAACACATAAGTTGCCGTTCTTTTTATGTGCTGTGTAATAAACATATACTCTGCCACTATCATAACTTATTTCGGGTGCCCAAAAATAATAATCTGCCCATTCAGGTTTTTTGTTGAAGATATAACCTGCCTGTTTCCAGTTGAGCAAATCCTTCGAATACAATAATGGAAAAGCAGGAAACCAATTAGATGAAGTTGCACTTGCCCAATAAGTATCACCAATCTTTGTTACCGAAGGATCGGGGTGGGCACCATGCATTATCAAAAACTGGCCCGAAGAATTTATGTTGAGAAAGAGTGTAAATAACAATATAACAAAGCACCGCATCAGTTCATTTCATCTTTGAATCAAATGCTCCTACAATAGTTATTCCATCTATGATTTATTGGATGGAGATGATTTCTTATACAACTATATTCCTTGTTATTGAAAAGAAGAGCAAAAGATCTTAAATAAAAAAGCTGCCTTAACAAAGGCAGCTTTTTATGTCTTATTCAGCAAAGGAATTAATTGAATTTCGCTGCGATATATTCTACTAACTTCTCGTCGCTCATTTTATTTGAAGTGCTTTCATTTGCAACTACATCTTTGTATTGAGGTGTTTGCGACATGTGTTTGATGAACTGCTCCTGAACCTGCCCGGTACCTGTTACGTGTATCTCATCAACATTTTGCATGAAAGCATTGATTTCTTTGAAGAATTTATTAGCTGATGCTCTTTCAGAATTGTTTTCTGCGTTCTCGCTTGAATTGCCACCTGTTCCGCCGCTTTTGGCATGGCCAAGTATTACGAAATCACCACTATCCACGTTTTCTCTGCCTATTACGGTGGCATTTTGAGAATCCATCCAAACACCGAACTGCTTTTTGTTTTTTGACGACATAATTGTATTTAGCACCTAAGGGTCAAAAAGTATACCCTGTGTGAAAAGGTGACAA
>DASVST010000004.1:0-4341 GCA_036387965.1 Segetibacter sp.
TCTGCTGCTAATTTTGCAGTGGCTTCCTGTTCTTTTCTTTTATCCTCTTTAGCAATAGCCGCTTTTTCAGCTTCTCTTTCTTTTTTACAACCTGGGCATATACACTCTCCTGTTACAGGTGCTTTGCTATACCTGCAGCAAACATTGTATGTATGTCCTTGTGCAGATGTAAAGGAAACTGCAAGTAGAATAGGAATTAAGAGGATAAATTTTTTCATGTAACGATTGTTATTGTAACAAATATCTATTTTGGAAGGATGCTACCCTATAGCCCTTTATGGTCATTTTTATATCATCTTCGCTTTTACCAAAGCTTCTATCCTATTGCAGGCACCAAGCTTTCGGTAAGTGTTCTTCAAATGGTTTTTCACAGTATCCACACTTATAAACAGCCTGTCTGCAATTTGCTGGTTAGAGCATCCTTTTGCTACAAGCTTTAGTATTAACCGTTCTCTTTGTGTTAATGTGCTTGCAAGGTCTTTTGTCATTCGCGTTGAAAACTTATTAGTAAATGTATTTACATGAAGTAGAGCAAACAATACCCGAATTGGGTATTTTTGAGAACGAAAACTTTCTTTGGCTATGTAGCTAATCTGTAAACGAAACAGGTACCTAAGGCAGAACGTTTAACTGTGCAAAAAACAAGGGGAGTTGGAGAGGCCAGAGCTGAAGGAGAAAAACAAAAGTAAACTTTACATTTTGATCACTCTTCTTCTAACGGTTCAATTAATTTCAATTCTACACCAGAAATAATATAAACAAGGTTCTGCAATTGATGCACATGCAAAAGGTCTTCTTTGATCAGCTGGTTTTTCCATCGGGCGGTATGGGCTTTTAAATCTATTTTCCAATCATCCAATATAAGAAGTTCCTTTTCTTTTTCTTCGAACCCTGCATAAATCATGTCTTCTGAACAAAGGTAGATAGGATCAAGATCGCTCCAGGCAGCCTTTGGGTTGGCTACTATGTTACCAACCACTTCTACGCCATCGTGAAAAATGCCTGTAACGCACACCTGTGTTCGATCATAGCCACCATCCCACGTAAATTCGACCCAATTGCCTAAGCGCAGTTCTTCTTTTTGTATCATAGTTTTGATGTTTAGGCTAATAGTGTAAATTGTTTCAGATGTTAATGAATGATGATAGATGGGTTAATCCATACAAAATTGTTTGCCTCACACGAAATCACCTTCAAGAGACCTGAAACCTAACGAGCTGTATCAAGAGCCACCGAAATGACTAATATGGAAGATAAGAAAATAAGTAAATTTTAAGCTACGTTCTGCGTCATCATCCTGAAAGCATTGTATAACCTTAAATGAGGAGGATGGACAGAAATAATTTGCTGCTTCAGAAAATGAATGATTCAGGAATGTCTATCAAATGGGTGATTTACTTAAATAAAAAATAAATAGCATATCTGGTGAATCATAGCCCGAATTAGGTATTTTACAGAATGCGAACACCGTTTAGCTATGCCCAGATTTATAATAGTATAGAAAAAGCAGAAAAGTACTGGAAGAGTATATCTGCAAAATCACCGGCACCTGAAACATTGACGGAAAAGTGGTTGATGCAGAAATCATTTTTCAAGGAAGTATCAAGGCGTAATCATGTTATCATTTTTTTATGGAACTCCAATGCTAACGAATTTGTGTTCGTATGTGATGAAAAGCATGTATTGGGTGGTTATGACCTGTCTTTATATACCGGACCGAATGGGGTAGATTTTAGCATCTCGAATTTTCATCCTGACTATTTAAACTCCAATTTGGTTCTGCATCAGCAAATGGGAGAATTTATATTCTTGCAAGCTGAAGGAAAAGCAAAAGAAACTATTGCAAGTTTCGATTCATTCTACAAAAAAAATGACAACTCTTACTTCCATGTGCTTCAGCAAACGGTTTGTGTAGAAACCGATGATACGGGTCAGCCAGCTCTTTTTTTAAGTTATGGGCATGATATTACTTCTTTGAAGAAAGAGGATACATCCAATCTGGTGATTAAATCTGCGGAAAGAATCTTCCACTGGAACTACAACTTTGACAAACAACAAATCGAAGAAGTAAAACCAATATCTCCGCAGGAAATGAAAGTTTTAGAACTACTTAATCAGGGACGAGACACAAAAAAGATTGCAGCAGAACTTTTTATCAGTCCTCTTACGGTTGATACGCACAGAAGAAATTTATTGAAGAAAACAAATTGCGTAGATACGACTGCATTGGTGACATATGCCAAGATTGTTGGAATTCTCTAGCAGCATTAACTAACGACCCCTTAGAAAGATAGAAAAGATGAGAACACCATTTACCTACACCCAGATATACAACAACATAGAAAAAGCATCGTCTTATTGGAAGAATATTTCTGCAAAAGAAAAAACTAACCAGAGCTATATTGACAAATGGCTATGCCAGGTACCATTTTTAGAAGAACAATCCAGGCGAAGCCACATGTTTATTTTTTTGTATGATACCAATGCGCAGCGATTTATTTATGTATTAGATGAAAAGCAAATTTTGGGAGGATATGATCTTATTTTATATACTGCAGAAAATGGGGTAGAATTTAGCTTTTCCAGATTGCATCCTCTTTTTTTAAATTCTATGCTTGCTCTGCAGAAAATAGCATTATCCCATATGTTTTCATCAGAGTGCTCAACTCAAGATTTTGAACCCATTGCAAGCATGGATACTTTGTACCGGAAGAAGGACGAGAATTATTTTCATTTGCTTCAGCAATCAGTAACAGTTGAAAGAGATGCAGAAGGAATGCCTGCATTAATACTTAGCTATGGTCACGACATTACTCCACTTAAAAAAGAAGGAACAGCGAATCTTGTTATTAATAACCGACACGATATAAAGATCTGGAACTACAACTTTGACAAAGAGCAAACTGAAGAAGTAAAGCCAATATCTCCGCAGGAAAGGAAAGTATTAGAACTGCTCAACCAAGGAAGAGACACAAAAAAGATAGCAGCAGAACTTTTTATCAGTCCGCTTACTGTTGATACACACAGAAGAAATTTATTGAAGAAAACAAATTGCGTAGATACTACTGCATTGATTACGTATGCAAAGATTGTTGGAATTCTATAGCAGCGATTATCGAACCCCTTTAGAAAGATAGATTAGAGATGAGGACACCATTTACTTACACCCAGATATACAACAACATAGAAAAGGTTGCTGCTTATTGGAAGAATCTTTCTGCAAACCAAAAAACTCAGAAGGGTTATATTGATAAATGGTTAAGCCAGGTTCCTTTTCTTAAAGAACATTCAAGGCGAAGTCATTATTTCATATTCTTATACGATACCAATGCCCAACGCTTTATTTATGTAATAGATGAAAAGAAAATCCTGGGAGGATACGACCTTTCGTTATATACTGAAGAAAATGGATTGGAGTTTAGTATGGGCAATGTTCACCCAATATATTTGAACTCGTTACTGAATATGCAAAATGTTGTAGAGGTCTTATATGTTTACAAAACATAGATCTGCACTAGATTTAGAAGTTCTAACCAGTATAGATAGTTTGTACAGGAAAAAGGACAACACGTATTTTCAATTGCTTCAGCAATCTGTAACTGTGGAAAGAGATGCAGAAGGAATGCCGTCCTTGATACTTAGCTATGGCCATGACATTACTCCACTTAAAAAAGAAGGGACAGCGAATCTTGTTATTAATAACAGACACGATATAAAGATTTGGAACTACAATTTCGATAAAGAACAATTAGAAGCTGTAAAACCAATATCTCCGCAGGAAAAGAAAATGTTAGAACTGCTGAATCAAGGGCGGGACTCAAAAAAAATTGCAGCAGAACTTTTTATCAGTCCGCTTACGGTTGATACGCACAGAAGAAATTTATTGAAGAAAACCAATTGTGTAGATACGACCGCATTGGTGACGTATGCAAAAATTGTAGGTTTGCTTTAGAGAACTAATGAACAGCAATAGCAAATATCAACCCTTAAACTCCCCTTCATCAGTTGAGGGCATGCAGAACATAGATTCATATACCCACACACGTGGCGAATCAATTTACCTGGATGATATTCCCGAACTGGCGGGAACGCTTTATGCCGCCGCATTTGGTTCACCTGCTGCACATGGAAAAATTTTACATCTCGATCTTACTGAAGCTGAAGCAATGCCTGGCGTTGTTCGAATATTCACCTATAAAGACATACCAGGTATAAATCAAATCGGCGGAATAGTTCCTGATGAGCCTTTACTTGCAGAAGATCATGTTCACTTTAATGGAATGCCTGTTGCTTTGGTTGTTGCAGAATCTGTAGACATCGCACAAGCTGCGTTAAAAAAAA
>DASVST010000005.1:0-3857 GCA_036387965.1 Segetibacter sp.
AAATACATCACGGACAAGAACTGAAACAGCAGTACCTGTTGATGTTATTCCTATTGCTCAGGTAATTAATGAAATTGGCCAAGTTGATCTAAACCAGATACTTACTTTTATTGCACCGTCATTTCAATCTGCACGGCAAACAATTGCTGATGGTACTGATCACGTAGATCCGGCGCAATTGCGAGGATTAGGTACAGACCAGATATTGGTTCTTATAAATGGAAAACGTAGGCATCAATCCTCATTAGTAAATGTAAATGGTACCGTAAACCGCGGACAGGTGGGTACAGATATGAGCGCTATTCCTGCTACTTCAATTGAGAGGATAGAGATTTTACGTGATGGGGCTGCTGCACAATATGGTTCAGATGCAATTGCAGGTGTTATAAATATAGTATTGAAAAAGAATACAGGTATATTAGAAGCTGCTGTTAGCTATGGTCAATTTGTTACTGAATATGACAAAAATTTTGCGCTATTTAAATTAACTAATAAAAGTGATGACCCATCAGTAAAAGCAAGAGACGGTGCAAATTTCCAGGCTTCTCTTGGGTATGGTTTTAAAATTAATAAAGGGTTTTTAAACTTAAGTGGCGAATACATAAACCGTGAAGCAACCAATAGGGCTGGCACAGTTACCGGCAGAATATTCGGTCTTGTTAATGGACAGAACAGGGACGATTCAATTTTTGCAGCTCGAAATCTTACCAGGAATTCTTTTGATTTAAATATTGGTAATTCAGCCATGAAAGGTGGCAATCTTTTTTACAATTTCGGCTATCCATTGGGTAATAAAACGGAGTTATACGTTTTTGGGGGGTATGGAAAAAAGAAAGGTACCAGTGCTGGTTTTTATCGTTATCCTAATCCTCAATCCGGTCTTACCAGTATAACTGGTGGCGCTGCAACATATGCTCCTAAAGTGTTAGCGCTTTATCCCAATGGGTTTTTACCACAGATCAATTCAGAACTTACCGATTTTTCAACATCTGTTGGATTACGTACAAAAATGAATGATTGGAATTTTGATATAAGTAATACCTATGGTAGAAACAGGTTTGATTTTATTATTGATCAATCTGTAAACTATACTCAATTCGCTGTTACAAATAATGTTCAAACTTCTTTTGATGCAGGTGGATTAAGGTTCTGGCAAAACACAGTGAATGCTGATCTTTCAAAACAATTTGCAGTACTTAGTGGGTTAAGTTTTGCTACAGGTTTAGAATACCGCGTTGATGGATTTGGAATAAAAGAAGGTGAAGAATCATCCTTTAAAAATTATGATGTGAATTCAGGTGCAGGTGCCGGGGCACAGGTATTTGCAGGATTTAGAAATTTTATAGGTGATGATCAAACAAGAAACGCAAAAGCAATTTATTTAGACATAGAGCAGGATTTTACAGAAAAGCTTCTTGTTACCGGAGCGCTACGTTTTGAAAACTACAGTGATTTTGGTTCAACACTTAATTATAAGCTTGCCTCCCGCTATAAATTCAGTGATGCTTTTAATTTAAGAGCATCTATAAATTCAGGGTTTCGTGCGCCATCTCAGCAGCAAAAATATTATGCTAAAACAAATACATTATTCGTATCGCAGGGAGGTGTATTGGTAGCAACTGAAAGCGGAACATTTACTAATGACAGTAAAGCCGCAGAAATACTAGGTATCCCAAAATTACAGGAAGAAACAAGCACTAGTTTTTCGGTTGGAGCAACTGCAAAACCATTTAATGGCTTTGAGGTAACAGTTGATGCATATCAAATTGACATTAACAATCGTATAATCCTTACAAACAACTTTACAGGCGGTACCAACCAGGCATTAAAAGATCAATTGAAAGCAGCAGGCGCTACTACCGCCAACTTTTTCTCGAATGCTATAGACACTCGTGCCCGTGGTTTGGAAGCTGTATTTGCATATAGTAAATCTTTTTCTCAAGGTCATTCATTAAGAACTACTCTTGCTATGACTTTTATAGATAACGAAGTGAAGAAGGGTTCTGATGGGAAACCAATTATTCATGCCTCTCCGGTTTTAATAGCCAGTGGTGAATTAGGTAACTACTTTAATCGTGAAGATCAAAGCCGCATTGAAGTAGCCAATCCTAAAAATAAAATCAATCTTACATTTAATTATAAGATTAAAAAATTTGGTGCAATGCTTCGCTTTGTAAACTTTGGCAAAGTGCAATATCTTGATCCGGGAATGAATCCTGCAAACCCAGCCGGATTTCCTATAAATGAATTTACCGGTAACAAAGAAACACTCGATCAGGAATTTTCTGCAAAAACGGTAACGGATCTTTCTTTATCTTACCAACTTGCTCCGGAACTGTCTTTTACTGTAGGCGCAAACAATTTGTTTGACAGGTACCAGGACATGCATACTCATAGCGGTAACATGAGTTTTGGACGTTTTGTTTATAGTCGTCGTGTACAGCAAATGGGTTTTAATGGTGCTTACTATTTTGCACGTCTTAAACTAAACCTCGATACCAGAAAGTAGTTTTATATCTAACTTGAAATAAAAGCAGTCCAAACTTGGGCTGCTTTTTTTCTTTCCCTATTTTCACATCCTTATTAAATAACTATGAGATATATTTTCTTCCTCCTGATTATTTGTTTTGGTTTTATCGCTGATGCGCAAACATTACAAAGTCCTGAACAATTTATGGGGTATAAAATAGGAACCCGTTTTACGCCACATCATAAAGTGGTAAATTATTTCAGAGCAGTTGCTGCAGCTAAACCGGATATGGTAAAGGTTGAAAAGTATGGAGAAACTTATGAAGGAAGAGAATTGCTTCTCACTTTTATCTCCTCACCTGAAAACATGCGGAATCTTGAAAATATACGGACAAATAATTTGCGCTTAGCAGGATTATCCGGCGATAAATCTGCGCCTGCAACTGAAGGGTCACCAGCAATTGTCTGGCTTAGCTACAATGTGCATGGTAATGAATCATCGTCTACCGAAGCTTCTTTGCTCACTTTGCATTCGCTTGTAGATCCAACAAACACACGCACAAAAGAATGGCTAAAAAATACTGTTGTTATTATTGATCCGTGCCTTAATCCTGATGGGAGAGATCGTTATGTAAACTGGTTTAATTCAATAGCAGGAAAAGACCTGAATCCTCTTCCAGCGGCAAGAGAACATAGTGAGCCATGGCCAGGCGGAAGAAGCAATCATTACAACTTCGATCTTAATCGAGATTGGGCATGGCAATCACAAATTGAATCTAAACAACGCATTACACAATACAACCGGTGGATGCCGCATGTGCATGTCGATTTTCATGAGCAAAGCGTTAACTCACCATATTATTTTGCACCGGCTGCCGAGCCTTTGCATGAATTAATAACTCCATGGCAAAGAGATTTTCAGGTTTCAATAGGACGAAACAATGCAAAGTATTTTGATGAGCAGGGATGGCTATACTTTACACGTGAACGTTTTGATTTATTCTATCCATCCTATGGCGATACTTATCCAACTTACAACGGAGCAATCGGTATGACTTATGAGCAGGCTGGTGGTGGACGTGGTGGTTTAGGAGTAGTTACAGCTGCAGGCGACACACTAACATTAGTTGACCGTGCAACACATCATTATACTACAGGACTTTCAACCATTGAGGTAACCTCTCAAAATGCAAAGAAAATGGTTACCGAGTTTAAGAAGTTTTTTGATGATAGCAGGATTGGTAAAAACAGTGCTATCAAAACTTATGTGATCACTACAGATAACCGAGATAAATTAGCAGGTGTAGAAGATGTGTTGAAGAAGAACGGAATTGATTACGGGCTGCTTTCTGCAACTACTTTCAGAGGTACTAACTACAGAACACAAA
>DASVST010000006.1:0-1774 GCA_036387965.1 Segetibacter sp.
TCAAGTTCTTCTTTTGTTTTAAGTTCTTCAACAACAGATAAAATATCGATCGGCAAACTTTTTTGCGCTAACGACTGAAACTATTTAAATATTTTTTGATGAGCATCTACGTAAAAACACTCCGGTTTTAAAATTTCAACAACGTTATCAAAAGCGCTCTTTTCTAACATTATCGCACCCAATACAGCTTCTTCGAGTTCTTTTGCCTGCGGCGGAACTTTGCCGTAAACCATTGTGCTCAGGTCAAGCGAGGGCTTTCTCCTGGTCTTCCGGTCTTTGTTTAAATTCGTTAATTCCATGGATAAAAAGATCTTTATAGTTAGTAAATTAAGTAACTGTAGTGACTAAGGAACCTTCCCCTGTTTCGTTTTGACACTATTCCGATTTTCGAAGAATTCCCCACTCCTTTTGAGCTATAGCGAATATAACCTTAAGAAATTCGAAGAAAGAAATTTTAGTTTCAGAATATTTATTCAATAGTAGTACACCTACATATGAACACAAAAGCGACAGTTATGAAGAGGTTTATTGTTCTTATCCACAAAGTAAAAAACTTTTTCGCGAATTTACCTGTATTAATACACACCAATTGTGCAGAAAGAAATATCAGAAAAACATTGTTGGAATGAAAAAAATCCGTCTGATTAGTTGTAGAATTTTCTCCCCAAGTGGCGTTACAAAGTACGATAAAGTCGTATGTTGTAGTAACAGCAGGCGTTTCACATTGTTCCACTTTTTCTGATTGCTTTAAATCAAGATTTTGGAGGAATTTACTTTTTACACCTTATTTCCGTCACCGAAGCAAAGGGCAATGCAATTATCTTTGCGCTACACAACAGCGCAACAATAATGACTATAAGTTACAAGTGGTTAAGTGAGTACCTACCCGAAACTGTAGAACCCGAGAAACTTTCGAAGATTCTTACTGCAGTAGGACTTGAGGTGGAAAGTCTTGTAAAGTTTGAAAATATAAAAGGTGGATTAGAAGGATTGTTGATAGGCTACGTGATTGATTGCGAAGCACATCCGAATTCTGACAGATTAAAACTTACTCATGTAGATGTAGCCCAGAAAGTTCCCTTACAAATAGTTTGCGGTGCCAATAACGTAGCCGCAGGTCAAAAGGTAATTGTTGCTACTGTCGGCACAACTATTCATCCCACTGTTGGTGAACCTATTACGATGCGGGTTGCCAAAATCAGAGGCATCGAAAGCCAGGGGATGATCTGCTCTGACGATGAAGTTGGTTTAGGAACAAGCCACGCTGGAATTGTTGTTCTTCCTGATGATGCAGAAGTGGGTGCACCCGCTTCTTCCCTATTTGAGTTATACGAGGATTGGATTTATGAAATTGGATTGACACCCAACCGAATGGACGCAATGAGCCATTTTGGTGTTGCCCGTGATGTATGTGCTTATTTATCATTTCATAATAAAGCGGTTGTAAAACCCAAAAGCCCTTTCAGCAACAATTTCAAGGTAGACAATACATCATTCCCTATCGAAATTACAGTTGAAAATAAAGATGCTTGTCAGCGATACGCAGGTGTTACGATAAGCTATGTTACTATCAAAGAAAGCCCGATATGGCTGAAAAACAAGTTAATTGCTATTGGACAGCGCCCCATTAATAATGTAGTAGACATTACTAATTATATATTACATGAAACCGGGCAGCCTTTGCATGCTTTTGATGCTGATGTAATTAAAGGTGGTCACGTCATCGTAAAAAATCTTCCGCAGGATAATTCATTTACTTCTCTCGACGAAAAGG
>DASVST010000007.1:0-1542 GCA_036387965.1 Segetibacter sp.
ATTACCGGAGAATCCGTTTGAGTAGTGATAAGATCGGTAAAGTATCTAAGCTCCTTCAGATTATACAAATTAAACCCGTCATTGGTCTGAATTAACTTTGCAGTAAATCCATTCTTTATAAGTAATCCTGTTATTTGCACAGCTTCATCAGTGGTCCTAGTCAACACACAAGTGGAGCCGGTCAAGTTGGCTTCCATTATGCTTTGAATAACTGGCATAATAAGCTGTGTTGAACGATGTTCAATGATCTTTATTTTCCCATTTGTCCTATCTACCGCTACAATCGGCAAATCTTTCAAGCGGTGCGAGAGCCTAGTGGCCCATTGATTGGCCAAAGACACTATATTTTCTTTACTCCTGTAGTTCTCAATCAGGCTATATTTCTTTGCATTCCTGGCCGTAATTAGCTGCTGCATGTATCTCGAATCTGATCCCCGGAATTCATAGATATTCTGGTCATCATCGCCTACGAATACTACCCGCATTTCTTCGTTCTGCTCCATGAGCGTATCCACCAACTTAAATTCATGCACATTCATGTCCTGCGCTTCATCCACCACTAATACTGTTTTTGTAATCCTGCTGGGTTCGATATCCCCGTTTTTGATTTTATCAATTGCCGTTTCTAAAACAGAATCAGACTGATCGATGTTTCCAACCCTGCCGATCAAATCAAAACAATAAGAGTGGAAAGTCTTAATCTCAATGAAGTTGGCAGCATTCCCAATTAGGTCCAGCAACCGTTTTTTAAATTCTGTGGCGGCGGCTCTTGAAAATGTAAGCATCAGGAGCTGCTCATGCTTTACATCTTCAGTTAAAAGTAATGACGCCAGCTTATGTACAAGCAGCCTTGTTTTACCACTGCCCGGACCTGCTGCCACCACCACATGCTGATTGGTAGCATCTTTAATAATCTCCAATTGGGCCGGAGACAAGGCTCCGAACAATTGCTGAAACTTGGCGGGTGTTAGCGTACGTTTAATATCATCCTGCCTGCTTCCTGGAAAATATTTATTGAGAAAGGAAGTATAATTGAGCCGGAAATAATCATCAACAAACTGTAAAGCCTCCTTATAATTCTTCACCATCTTTTTAGCATACTCCCCTACGATATGGATTTGCTGTACCTTATTCTGGTAATGCGTTCTTAGTTTGTCGTAATCAGATTCTTTATAGAGTATCCTGTTATTTTTTTCAATACGGTCAATCGTTAAGCGGTTATAGACTACTAGAAAACCTCCTTCAATTTTTATAGCTTCAATTCGTGATAGGTAAAACAGGCTATCCTCTAAGTCTTCATTACTTGCCTTTACCTTAAACAAGCCTGCGCTGCTTTCAACTGCATCCTTCAGCTCCTGAATAGAAAATTCTATCAGTATTTCATCGGCGTCGTTTTTTGCTACATTGTTTATGGCCTTTTGATACAGGTATTCTACAATGAATCTTGCCAAAAAATGGCGTTTTACCATTTTGTCCTTTAATTCATCCCTGGAAAGAGATGCTGCTATTTGAACATGATTGCGGGAGTATTCCAAATTTCGG
>DASVST010000008.1:0-1958 GCA_036387965.1 Segetibacter sp.
ATAGTACAAAAAAATTGTGTCTTTGATAACTTTATAGTCGCCGCAGGAAATGTCATGAAACGTGTGATAAGCAAGTCTATACTTAAAGGTCGAGTCGTGATTGAAGTCAATGTAGTTATTTTCATTTATTGCGTCCCGAACGAACCTTTCCTGTAACCGAATTTGAGCAATAGAGAATGTCGGTATGAGGATAATTAAACAAAGTAATTGTAGTATCTGTCTTGTCCTGAAATACGTTGACCATTTTTTGGGGGTTAAAAAATAGGTTTTCTTAGTTTTTTCTTGCCCTAAAAATGAAGTTGTTTTTATGAAAGGGGACAGGTCTTGCCCCCTCTTCATTTTCAGTATGTTGATGGTTTTGGCACTATCCGAGTTGCACCTCTGCAGAGCTCGTTTCCATCCTCACATCAACATTACAAATGTAATCATTTACGCTGCTTGTCTTTTATACGACTTATACTTTTGCTGGTTGTACGCACTGTGAACCATCTGCGGTGTTTTTAAATCGAGGCTCCAGTGGAGCCGGTCATTGTTGTAAATGTCCACCGCTTCTTTAATCATTGCACGTGCAATAGCAATGCTGGCGATCGTTTTTCGCAGCCCAAATTCATATTTCAGAATGCCATTGATGCGTTCTGCAATTGCATTTTCATATGGATCCGATTGCTGTGTAGTACTCATTACAAACCCTTTCTCTTTAGCAAACTCTGTGTAGTCCGGACAACAGTATTGCATGCCCCGGTCACTATGGTGAATGATGCTTTGATGTTGATACTTGCGGTTGTTGTAAGCCATATTGAGCGCTTCCTTTACCATTGATACCTTCATATTGTCGTCGAAGCTCCATCCCATTATTTTTTTGGAGTAGGCGTCTGTTACCAGGGCCAGGTAGGCATGTCCTTCGTCGGTCTTGATATAAGTGATGTCACTGACAAAAACTTGTTCTGAATGGTTGATTTCCAATTCTTTAATCAAATTAGGAGAAGTGTAGTAAAAGTGTTTTGAATTGGTAGTGATATGAAAACGCTTTGTTTTTCTTACCAGTAATCCTTTGTAACGCAAGAGCTCGAAAAGGGCATCTCTTCCTATTTTGACATCTTGCTCTTGCAACACAGGCTGAAGCTTTTCATATAGTTTGCGGGTGCCTGTCTGCGGCATCTTCTTTCGTATTTTAGCCACCTCCTTCAAAACAATTTCATTGTACTGTTCCTTTTGTTTACCAGCCCTGATGCGCTGATGGTATGCTTGTTTGCTTATCCCGAACACTTCATACAGCCATTTTACTTTGTAAGCTTTTTCTTCTTTCGCTGTATCTCTTGTGCCAAGTGTTCGGGTAAAAACTTTTTTGAAAGTTCCTCGCCCGTTACCTTCTCAAATTCGACAATCATATCCTGCTGGAAGTCTTTGATGAACTCCAGTTCTTCTATGCGCTCCCGAAGTTTTTTAATTTCCTGCTCTTTGCTCATTCGCTTAGATTTTGATGCATAGTTACTTAGTTTCTTTATCCAATAGGCAATAGTACTTCTGGAAATGTTGTATTTCTCAGAAGCATAATTGGCAGAAATAAGTCCGTTGTTAATTTCGTCAATGACGGAAAGTTTAAATTCAAAACTCACTTCTCTGCCATTTCTCTTTGGGCAGGGTGTTTTTTTCTGTGTGTCCATGTTGACCGATGGTTGTTTAATTTTCGGTCAACCTATTTTAGGACGAGAGAATCAGTAGAGCAGATTGCTTCGTTCCTCGCAATGACGTAGAGTATGAATAAGAGCAACGTGAATGACAATGCAATTACAACAGTACAAGAGTGCGACGCAAGTAAAGCTTAATCGGAGTTACTTAACCCTGCTTAAAAGAAAAATGAAAAACAAGCCTTACTCCCCTTTAGGGGTTGGGGGCAAAAAATATAAGAAATGAAAATTGCAGAAATATCAATAAAACGACCTACGCTGGTGATAGTA
>DASVST010000009.1:0-10326 GCA_036387965.1 Segetibacter sp.
AACTTTACACCAAAAGTAGAAGCAAGAAATAACTGTAAATTACGAGGCATCCCATTTTCGTATAAAAATCTGGACGGCGGACCAAGGTCTCTTTTCTTTAACTGCTTCTCTATTTTAGCAAGCAAGTCACCTGTATACTCTTCATCAAGGTGCAGTTCAGAATCTCGATTAAACTTTACACTATACACACCCATAATTTCGAAACCGGGGAATAAGCAGTCAAGGTTTTCGCGAATTATGTCATCAATAAAAATTACATACTCTACATCTTCTATAGGTGTAAGAACAAAAAACCTCGATAGTTTATCTGAGGGGATGTTTATAATCGCGTGCTTTAGATTTGCCTGTTCAGACTCTTTTAAAACAACTACTATGTATAGCTGGTTGTTTTCAGGAATGAACTCACGACCTATGTTACTTTCAAGATATAGAGGTTGTATAAAGGATAATATCCTCGATAAAAACAGTTCTCTTATCTCCGGCTCATGTTCTTGCCGGATAGGTGTGTTGTAATAAAAGTTTATCCCGTTTTGCTTTAGCCCGGGAATAATTTCTTCATTCAATATAGAACCGAACAAATTTAGCTGCCGGTTTATTTCTGTTTGAATTTTGTCAGGAACATCTTCGTTAAGACTAACACTTGCCTGCATTTGAACTTTCTTATTAAGTTTAGAAAAGGCAAATACAGAAGGGTATCTAACTCTAAAGAACTCATCAAGATTTGAAGAAAAGATCGAAAGGAATTTTATTCGTTCAAACAGGGGCACATCTTTATCTGCTGCTTCCTGCAACACCCGTAAATTAAAGCCTAACCAGCTAAGATCCCTATTGTAAAACATTTTTTTAATTTATAATGGCGTACCGGAAGCGTTGGTAATCGTACCGCCGCTCTCAGCATTAAAGAATACAGCAACGGCAAAAGCTATTACCGAAACAACGATACCTACCATAAAAACATTGTAAGCCAATCGTATCAATTTATATTTTCTACCCAACACAACACCCAGGTAATAGATATCTTTTATTAATGAGCCATACAAATAATTCGAATCCATCATCATGCTGCGCATTGCGTTTTCGTATTTGTCAAGCGGCGTTTTATGAAAGTTTCCAAAAAACAACAGGTTGGTTTTTTTATCAGTTATATCCTGCTCACTAAATGTTCCTCCTGTTACTTTAGGGCGTGTTGCTAATATGGCTATTACAATAGTACTAACCGAAAAAGCTAGGAAAATTATTGTTGGTATTGTAAGATGTGGTTCTACCTGTAATCGTCTTAACAAAACTGTTAGTATTACTGATATAATAATGGCATTAACCGAAATCAAAATGTTTGCCTTTCCATCAGCCATACCACTTAACTCTACATGATTATCTGAAGTAAGCCTTAGCATTGTTTGAACACCTTTAGTCATAAAGCCGTTCTTTTCGTTTATCTCCGGCAACTTGCTTGTATGCTCCGCATTCTCTTTCAGGCTTTTTTCTAATGATTTCTTTTTCAACTTATTAATATTTATAATTTTATAATCATCTAATAGCCTTTTACAATAGGAAGTATAAAATTGGTGTCGGCTTAACAGGTCAACTGCATTTTTTGTGGATTCCTCCTTATTAAAGTTTGGATAGGTGAGCTTAAATTCAGCCATCACCAGTTTGTTTATCTCTTTAAACTCCTTGGTTCCTAAGTGGTAAGTGTCGGCATCTTTTAAGATCTCCTGGCATAGATTTTCTGGCTTTCGTGATGGCTTGGTTGCGAGAATACACGCTTCAACATCATCCACTATTTCATCAGCTTTTTTGTAGCCCGACATAAAATCCCTCATCAATTCTGCACTTTTTTCTTCGTGTAACGCAGGCTCTGTAAACAAGTAGCCGGTATCGTGAAACCATGCTGCTACATAAACTATCAGCATGTCTTTCTCGCTTAAGTCATAGTGCCCGGCAATTTCTTTTGTTCTGCTAACTACAGCCTTAGTATGCCTGATGTTATGGTAAAGAAGGCTTGGGTTATTGTTATTCTCATATAGTTCTATCACATGGCTCTCTACTTTTTTATAAATAAGGTTAGAATCCATAGACGTGTTTAGAATGTTATATTGAATTTAGTTCCAATCGTAAAATTGAATAACTTTTCTTCTTCCGAAAATGCAATGGTAGCCGAAATTAGCGCAAGGTTATAAGCAGCGTAATACAACCCACCTCCATAAGAATAGTGCCACTTTTTAGATTTATCATTTCTAACCCATACTTTTCCAACATCATTAAAGCCAATTACACCAACATCACCAGGTAAAATATATGATTTTGAATCTAATAATTTAACCCTCAGCTCAAAGCTTCCGTATGCTAAACCTGAACCTGAAAACCTGTTTTTTCTGAACCCACGTAAGTAATTGTTTGCACCTATACTTAGGGCCTGGAAGTATTCGAAATCTTTACTGTAAATATGACCTCCTCCCAATCGTAATACCGAAACTATTTTAGCAGGATAGCTTAAGCTTGAATAGAGGGTTAAGTCTGTGGTTAAACGTGCGAGATTATTACTTTGTTCATTCAATCCAAATTGAGTTAAAAACTCCGTATTCCATAATACACCTCTCGTTGGTAACAGATCATTATTTAAATTATCTATATGTAACCCCAGCTTACCTCCAAGATACGACTTTTTAGAAAATACACTAGTAGAGTCAAGACCCATTAATGCGGGGTTACTTAGTATTTTGTTTCGATTATCCTCTGGCCGGTTCCAGTAGTGGTAAACGTGAGGACCGATATAAAAATTTGCTACGCTAAACAACCTGTTGCGTAATAATAATTCAGCCTGTGTATAATTATATCGCACCCTGTAATACTCTTTGTCACGTTCGTTCTTCGTATTATTACCAAGTCCAAAAAAGTTATTTAAGGTTGGATGTACAATCTCAGCATTGGCTATCAAATCATGCTTTTGAGCAATTACCTGGTTAAATTCTCCATTATATTTTACCTGGTACGAACCCCTGTTTATTGCATAGAGAGTGGTAAGTTTATTTTGTGTAGCGAAGGGTTCTTTCCGGAATCCGTAAGTACGGTTTAGATATCCGATACCAAGCATAAGCTTATCCTCTGGATTGAAAGCAATATTTATTCTGGGGAAACGATGATAATTGTACCTGTACCCTGTAATATCGTATCGATTTACTATAGGATCACCAGACATGTAGTTTTTTGCATTTCTTGCATTCTGAATTGAGTTCTTCTCAGAAGTTAAATCATAAATATATTTCTCTCCCCTACTTGGAACGTTGAAAGTATCGTTACCTCTGCCACCAATCAGTCTTACTCTAATATTGGAAGTAACATCATCTGCAATGTCAAAATAATCATGACCATTTAAACCATACAACCTTATCTCTTTTGTTTCTGAATCTTTAAACGATCTGCTATACATTAAAGCTCCTGAATCGTTATTAGCTTTTCTTTTATACACATTAAGGTGCATGAGCCCTGTAGCATCATTAGATATCTTAAAGTACTCATCTTTATTACTTCCGATAATATCTACTTCTCTAGAAAGGAAATTATAATACCTCATTCCTGCTCTATCCTTCAAAAAATCTCTACGGCTTTTTAAAGTACTTGCTATTTCCGCACCCCTGATAGAGTAAACTTCAGACGGTAGTTTCTTTACAGCATTGTCTATCACTTCATCGGTAATATTTTGGTGGAAATCATCAACTATTTCTTTCCACTTATCACCTTGTATACTATTCATAAACAGCCGGTCAAAATCTCTTGCTTCCCATGCGAGCCATTCTACGCGTGGTATTGTTCTTCTAAAACCTTTAAGGTATGGCATCAGGTTTTTTGAGATCCTTCTCAATAAAAAACCATCGGAAGCAAAGTAAGCCTGGTCTCTATCCCGCGGCAACGGAAAATATAATTTACCTTTTCCTGTATCCTTTGTAGCAAACCTCCATTGATCAAAGTGCCTGTCCCAATCGGCAATAAGCATATCGAGCAAGCGTGCATTTAAAACTGCCTCCTGGTCTACGTGGTGCTCATTATCCTCAAGCATCTTATTTATAACTTTTGCTGTGCTTTTAGTTTCACCGGCCGGAGAACCGGGTTCCCTTTCTTCGAGCATGCAAACCGTATTAGCAAACATAGAACGGTAAATACCTAAAGCCGGATCATCGGGAACAAAATATACCTGGGGTGTAGCAACGACTATTCCTGCAGCTTTAGCTAATGGTGGTATTGTTAACGGAGCATAAGGATTTGCAGCAGAAATCATATCCTGCACAATGTCCTGGGCAAGTGAACCGCGAAGGTTTGCAGGAATTGCTTTTTCAGGATCTTTATTTACTGTTCTGAGCGTCCACTCTCTTCCTCTTTTGTCTGTAAGCCTGAGAGATTTTGTTTGTTTTCCTCCCCCAAGGCTTTCTATTTTATATCCTCCATTTTCTTTGTTGATGCGAAATACTTTAAGGTGTACGGGGGTTGCCCATTCCTCTCTGTAGTTCTCACCAAGAAAGAACCGCTTTCCCTTTGAAGCATAGGTATACTTTACGTTTGCTGCAACTACAACACTGTCGTTAATGATCCTGGAGGTTGGTATCACTTTCTCGTTAATTGTATCTGCTATCGGATTAAATATTTTGGAGAAGTTAATAATATTCGACCGGAACGGAGTTGATACAGAATCGTGATCTATGGTATGAAAAGCAAGCTGAACATTTTTATTGTTAGATATCTCGAGAACAGCAAACCCATTTAGGTGAGATGTAAAAGGTGCATTTTTATTTTTTGATACCCTGGTACTTTTTGTACCGCTTCCGCTGACAATGTAATGATAGCTGCTGTCTTTTATATATTGAAGATTGTGCTCGTGACCTGCGGCGAAAATGAGGTTTGGATGTTGCTTTGCTACCTCCTGAATTTCGTTGACCATATTTTGATACTCCGGATGCTTAAGATCCTGCGGTGTACCGAAAACGCCGCGGGCTAAAGGATAAATTGTACCTATACCCGGCATTGGGATATAGAGCTTTGGCCACATTTCGGTTAAGGGAAATATATGTTGCTTAAGTGTAAAAAAGCCACCGTGTATACCGAAGCTTTTAAATGGATGATGGCATGCAAGAACTACAAGTTTTTTTGAGTTCCTGGCAAGTATATCCTCAAGTTGGCTTAATATTTCTGTTTTAGTTTTATAAGGACAATCAGATTCAATACCAGGCTTATCGTGTTGATGTATCCACCACTGGCTATCAAAAATTACCATAGTTACATCAGCACTTACAGACACTTCAACAGGTCCGCCACAACCTCCCTCAGGAAGAAACCTTACATTTCTTCCCCCCAGTAACTCAACATAGGATGCCTCTCTTAATATAGCTTCCCAACCACCCTCATGTCCCCTGTTCCAATCATGATTGCCTGGTATAAAATAAACCTTTGCGTCTGTTTTGTCTGCAATAGATACCTGCGAATCAAGTATAGCTCTCCTTATATCGTATAGAGGAGCCTGCTCATCAGGCAACCCGGTAGAATATAAGTTATCACCTAAATAAATGATTGTTGTTTTTTTATCAAGCTTTGCTTTTTGCCGCACTGCCGAAAGAACAGGATGTTTTCCATTTTTTAAGTCCCCTGCATCACCAATCAGAATGATTCTTGCTTGTATACTATCCTGCGCATTAATTTTTGCACTAATGACTAAAAAAACCAGAAGTAATGCCGCGAGTATTATTCTCTTTCTGCTAATCATTTAAGTTGGGCTTTTACTTTAAATATTAAAATATTGGCTGCACCTATATCAGCTGCTTCATTGGATATAATTAAGTCTCCCCCTGGTGTAAATGTTATTCCTTCTGGTTGTTTAAAAATTTTAGGATCAAGTGGAATAACATTTTTTATGTTGCCGACTCTATCGCTTATTACCAAAGCTTTATTAACTGAGGATACTATATACAACTCTTTTGTAACAGGGTGTATTGCTGCTGCCGATGGTTTGAATTTATTTTTATCCGTTTCCAGTCTTTTTGTTATTTCCTCGGCATCCAGTTCAAAATATGGTTCTTTGTCATATTCCTTAGTAGAGGGATTAAAAGACCATGCAGTAACAGATTTATTATTGTCGCCCTCACAGTCTTTACATATTAACACCAATTTTTTCCAGTTGTCATCGTAGTATAAGATTTCGAATTCGTTTTTTTCAGCTTCACGAAACTTTGCTTTATCGGCTAAAACTGAATCTTTGCTTAACACTTTAAAATAGGTGATATTGCCATTGCTTTTTAGAATGTAAAATGTGCTGTCAACAAGTTGGATATCTTCAAAATCTCCTCCCTCAGCAAATTTCCACCTTTCTATCTCAACCTTATTGCGGATGTATATTTTGTATAAAAGACCTGTTTCGTCGTTAATGGCGAAAATGCTGGTGTCTTTGGGGTAATAATGAAGTCCGGAAATTTCATCCAATTCACTTCTCAAGTGTATAACAACAGGGGAAGCTAAATCGTAACCAGGTAAAGTGGGGTATTGTTTTTTGCTTTTCTGGTCGCAACTAAAGACAAAAATGCAACCGAGGAATATCAGGATTTTCTGAGAAAACATTGTTAGGGCTTAAATTAAACAATAGCGTAGGTATAGAATTCAAATCTCTTGCCGTCAGGTTCAGTATCATATATAAGCCATGTATAGCAAGATACAGCCTTTAAGTTCATCGAGTGGGGAAAAAAGTCTACAGCAGAAAAACACAATATTTTAAGAATCAATTCTTTAAGAAACAGAGATTCACACTTTCATCAATCAATAACAAACCGGTACCCCACACCTTTCATAGTAATTATTTCCAGTGAAGGATCTTCTTTGAGATAACCTCGAACCTTTGTAATATATACATCGAGATTTCGACTGTTGAAAAAACTATCGTTGCCCCAGAGCAGGTTCAATATATCCCTTCGATCTATAACATGATTTCTATGTTGCCATAAGTATTTTAGAAGTTCACTTTCTCTATACGATAGTTTCTTTTCGTCACTACCCGATGTTAGCACCTGGCGATTAATTATAAAGTCGTATTTACCAAGCTTAATAATATCTGTAAGTTGTGCAGAAGCATCATCTGTTTGTTTAACCCGCAACAAATTTTCAATTCGTACAATCAACTCTTCCATACTAAATGGCTTGCGGATGTAATCGTTGCCCCCCATCTTAAAACCTTTTATTACGTCTTCTGTCTGTGTTTTAGCAGTTAAAAAAATTATCGGAGTATCAGCATTAATTTCTCTTATTTCTTCAGCTACTTCAAAACCATTTTTGTGTGGCAGCATTACATCAAGCACGCAAACATCCGGTTCATAAAATTTGAACATATCTAAAACTCTTCCACCATCATCTTCCATCATTACATCAAAGCCACGGCTTTCAAGACTTTCCTTCACAATTTTTCCAAGAAACACTTCATCCTCAACATATAAAACTTTTATTACTGCCATTGATTTAGGGGTTAGTGTATTTGTTACCGGCATTTGTATTTCATAGCATCAACGTTGCTACGCTCAGTTCAAATGCAAGTCGGTGTTTGAGCTTTAGTTTCGATTAAAAAAATCCTTCTTTATACTTCTATTCTTATCAAAGTGAACCACAGTTGCTTCCTCGTAAGGAAGCTTAACAGTAAAAGTACTGCCTTTGCCAAACTCACTCTCAACTTCTATCAAACCCTGGTGAATTTTTACGATGTGGTTTACATAGCTTAAACCCAAACCATAGCCTTTTATATTGTGCCTGTCACCACTCGGTACACGAAAGAATTGCTCAAATATTTTCGACTTGAATTCTTCGCTAATGCCGATTCCGTTATCTGTTACCTGCAGCTCCAAATATTGAGTGCGACTGAACATATTGATGTCAATGTTGCAGCCTTGGTTACTATATTTAAGCGCATTATCGAGCAGGTTATAAACAACACTCATTATGTGTAATCGATCCGCCTTTATATCAAGTTTATCACCTTCGGTATCAATAGAAACACTTGCTTTCTGTTTCTCAAACTGCAAACGCATACTATTCATAACTTCTTTCACAAGCTCCTCCATATTGAACCACTCCTTCTTTAGTTCAATTTCCTTTTTTTCAAACATAGAAAGCTTTAAAACCTTATCAACCAACAGGGACAGGCGCTGCAATTCCGAAGCAGAAATATCAAGATATTCTTGTGTGCGCTTTGTATCATTTAGAACATTAAAATTTTTCATTGCCTCTATTGCTACATTGACCGTTGCAATAGGTGTTTTTAGTTCATGTGTTATGTTACTAATGAAATCATTTTTTATATCAGCAAGTCTTCTTTGCGACATAAGGTTTCTATATAATACAACAAACGATACAATGGTAAACGCAACAAGCAACAACGAAAGCAAAATATTAGGCGCAATCTTTTGGAGAAGAAAATTGAAAGGGTTCTCAAACGCTGCCTGGTAATGGTAAGGGCTAAAAATTCCTACCGAAGAAGGGTTTGTTTTAAGCTCCTTTTCTTTTGGTAGCAGAGCCGATCTTTTACCGGTATTTTTTACAAGCTTGAAAGGTATTTTTATAGACGCTTTTTTTAATTCGTTCTTGAAAGCTGAATCAAGTTGGGGTAAAGAAAGGCTATCGTTAGCTGAACTTGAATTTGCAAATATTTGTATCTCAGGATCATCAGAAAAAGAAGAAGACCTTATAGCAATCGTTCTATCCTTCAAAATGTTTTCCCGAAAAGCTTTTCTTGAGGTATCCCGAACCGTAATTCTTGCCTTACCCGGAACATGCACCCTTGAAACCGGAGCAATATTTAAATCATTTGTATATCCCTCTTTTAAAACCTTTTTAAGAACGCTATCTTTTCTAAATAGAGTGTCTCTGATTGTTCGGGAAAACATCCTTACCTGATTACCAGCTTCTGAGGTAGATGTGATGATTTTAAAGGTGCCAGGTCTCGCCAGCGTCAACGATTCCACCCTTGCTCTTAGCTTCTCTGAAATTTCTGTATGATTAAGACCATCAGCAGGCATCGTAATAATCATAGCCTTAGGATTGGAAGCACTGTCTTTTATCTTATCCGGTGCTTTTTTCTTTTTATTCCGTATAACGTTCATTGCCTGGAAATTGAACACGTTATCGGTATTTAATTTCACGCTATCAGTATGCAATCTTCTTGTGAAGAGGGTGGTATCTTTTTTAAATCTTGCAACTTGTAATTTATAAACCGTCTCCCTGAACAGCACATCTGTTTCTTTCTTTAGATCCTTCCATTCGTTGCTATATAGCCGCGTTATATAAAATGCCTGGAAGCCTACTATCAAAATGATAGTGGCAATCATCATTGTTTGTGCCAGGCGAAGTTTCTTCATTGAGAACAAAAATAGCTATTACACAGCTGCGAGCTTTTTTCTTTAACCTTATTTAACCTTGTTGCAAGGCTGCTTAACCCATCATTGTTAAAGCGCATAATACATTTGAAGAAATATTTTAACCATGAAGAAAATACTCTTATCAGCAACCGCATTGCTAACTATTAATGTACTCTTTGCTCAGATAAAAGAAGGTACTATTATCTATGAAAGAAAAATGAATTTGCATCGCACTATCAAAGACGAACAGATGAAGGCGATGATGCCGGAGTTTAGAACGAGTAAACACCAATTACTTTTCAGCGATAGTACTTCTATTTATAAAGCTGTTCCCGAAGAAACGACTCCCGATCCATTCGCATCTGGCAGTGGAGGTGGATTTGTAATGAGAATGGGAGGAGATAACGCAGAACAATATCGCAATTATAGCCAGGCAAAGGCTATTGAAAGCAGGGAGTTGGGCGCAAAAAACTACCTTATTGAAGATTCTATTTCTACCCAGGGATGGAAGCTTACAGATGAAACCGCCACCATTTTAAACTATGCCTGCAAAAAAGCAACCCGCAAAAGCGTAACAGGTCAAACTATTGATGCATGGTATACAGAAAGTATTCCTACACCAGCAGGACCAGAGAGCTTTGCAAGTTTACCGGGTGCTATTTTAAAAGTAGTTGTCAATGATGGAGATGTAGTTTATAATGCAGTAAGTGTAAGTGATAAAGTAAACAAGAATGATATTAAAGAACCGAAAAAAGGAAAGAAAATTACCCGTGATGAATATATGAAGCTCTTGCAGGAGATGAGGGGTAATCCAGGTTCTGGTGCCAGGACGATCAGGATAGGATAAGCTGCTTACAAATTTAATTGAGAGCCTCACGTAAGTGGGGCTTTTTTGCTGGCAAGAAGTTCGGCAGATTGATCCTTTTTGGACTAAACAAATCATATTAAG
>DASVST010000010.1:0-3150 GCA_036387965.1 Segetibacter sp.
ATCCGTCTTTCTTCACTATACAGGCAGAAAGGAAACAATCAACAGTCATGGGCTTATTTACTCAAGGCTGAGAAGTTACTTATGCCTGGTGACAACTTGATTGAAAGTCTATATAAAAGAAGCCTTGTCAATTAAGTTGAAAAGCAAAGGCTCACTACGTCCCACTTAGTTCTCCTGGTAATACAGAACCAGTTTTCGGATTAATGATTCCGGTGCAATCAATTCCAGTTTTTAGAGATTCTTAGTTGAAAAATGTTGAAGTTTTTAGGATAAGTACACTACGCCATCTTTCGAATTACCAAGTGTTCTAACCCGGGATCACTCAACACCTTTTCCATTTCTGAACTTATAATATTCTGAACATCCTGTTTAATTTGCACGTAGTTCCTTTGTACCACTGAATTGTCAAGGTTTCGGATTAATGGGATTTCTTTATAATTATCCTGTTCTTTTTTCAAAGTATCATGGTCATTCAATATTTCGCAATGAAAAGTTTTAAGATCAATTTTATTATCAGGATCATCGGCGACCATACCTACAAATTCACCTGAAGAGAGCGAGGATATTTTGGATGGCGGGACGGCGGATTCTAACTGTTTTGAACGACTGACTGATGTATCTGACCTGTTGATTGATAGACTTTCCCGATCCTGCATGATCTTTCCAAATCGTTCACTAAGTTGTTTTGCAGTGTCACCCGCTACCTGCCCACTAACAATATTGCCGGTGATGTTCATGATGACATCTGCTTGTTCTTTGCCGTAATCTTTTCGAAGTTGGCTAAAGTCCTGAACACCTAAACAGGTAGCCACTTTATTGCTTCGGGCAGTTGCGATTAGGCTGTCCATGTTATTGAGGTAAATGGTTGGGAATTCATCGAAAATAAGACTGCTTTTCTGTTTTCCTTTTTTGTTCACCAGCTTAACTAACCGTGTAACATAGAGCGATAGTACTGCTCCGTAAATCTGTATTTTTTGAGGATTGTTTCCCATGCAAACAATCTTAGGCTTATCAGGATTATTAATGTCCAGCATAAAGTCGTTGCCCGATAAAACGTAATATAATTGTGGAGAAGAAAGCCTTGCCAAGGCCACTTTAGCTGATGCTATTTGCCCTTCCAATTGCTCCATTACATCATTGAGATAAGCGTTTACGAAGGGGTTTATTAACACATCAATTTCCTTCTCAGTTCTAAGGGCAGTAAACAACCTATCATAATCTACCTGCATCATCTCTATAACGTGTGGTAATGTACAGAACTCGCCGTCGTTATACTTTCGCAGATACCAGATGATTGCTGTTAAAAAATTGATTGGTGATTCAACAAAGAAATCTCCCTGTCGTTTTATCCATTCCTTGTTTAAGCCCATTAAAATAGTTCGTGCAGATTCTGCCGCATCAGTAATATCACTCATGGTTGCATGGTCAAGCGGATTGCAGCGATGTGTTCGGGTAAGATCATCAAAATTGATGACATAAAAACATGGTTCAACAGGATATTGGCTTTTGTGCTTTAGCCATGTGTTGTACACAATTTTTGTAAGGTCATCAAACTTAAAATCATAAACAAACATGGTAAATCCCTTTTTTATATGTTGGGTGATAACGTGCCGGATAACGAAGTAAGATTTACCTGAACCCGGCGAACCTAATACCATCACTGCCCTAAATGGATTGATGATGTTTACCCAGCTTTTTCGTCTCTTTCCTTTTAAATTGTACTGTGCAGGAAGGTTAATCGAAAATTCATTTTCGAGCAGCCTTTCTTCTTGCGGAAAGGTTTCATTTTCCTTGTTGAAAATATCCTTGCTGTTTAATTTTTGTTGGATAACGCGGGATAATAAAGTACCTCCTGATAACACCATAATAAAGCCGGCTGCTGCAATACTCATGTATGCTACTGCTGCCGTAGCAAGACTAATCTCCAACAGCAAAGACACGTAACTTAAAAAGTAAATAAGTAGCCCTACGATCATGTAAGCGGATGCAGTAGTATATTTTAATTTTTCATCTTTTCTACCTTTTGCACCCAACAAAGAAATGAATAAAAATGCTAAAGTAACCAGTTTAGAAAAGTGAAAATTTTTAAATAATCCGGTGTTATGGACATTACGTAATAATCTTTCAGTTACTGTTGTAGTAAGCTGCCATAGTTCAAAAGCAGTATAGCAGTAATAATAAAAATGTAGTACTAAAATAGCGATGCTGATCAACCTGGTCATGTCAAGAATCTTTCTTAGCGCCTGTTCATTTTCTCCTGTTTGCATAGCTGTAGTATAAAAGGATTAAAGTGGTTTATTGATGCGTTTTTTACGTTTTTTTGCTCCTTTTCTTGTTAGTTGATGAGGAACATAGCCAGAAGTGTGCTCTGGCTGTAATAAGGTTTCTAAAAAGTCACCGCCATCTTTACTTTGTAGTGTTGAAGGTGCTGACCATTCTTGTACAGAATGAGATTTTCCTAACGATGATTGTTTAGCAAAGTCCGGCTTTTGTGTATCTGAATTGGATTCAGCACATCTTTTCAAAATGCCGTTAGCACTATACTGTTTGCCAAGTGTGCTTCCGTTAAAAACACATTTTGTTTGATGGTCAACGTACGTAACGCCATATATAATTCCCTCAGCATTTTGTCTTACAACAGTGTTGATCCCTTCTTTTTCAAGTGTCTTTATTAAAGTCTGAAAAGGTGATTTAGGTTGTTTTAGAAGAGCTAAATCGATTTCATTTTTAACTCTTGCTTTGTGTGGTTGCCGTGTAGCTTCATTTGCAGAAAATCTTTCTTCAAGATATTTTAAGGTCGGCATACTGTAGAAAGAGCTTGCTTTAATAGGCACTCCAATTGGCTTGCACTGCTCATCTATAATACGGTAAAATAGACCATGGTGCTGATGAGTTCTTGATCCTTCGCTACCTTTATCTGCCATCACATTATATTGCATCAATACAGCATTTAATTCTGGTAATGTTGTGTACTTATAGGTGCTCAATATTGCTTCCAACACGTTTGCTATAGCTCTCCTGGAATCCGCCTTTCCATACTGCACCTTTTGTGTATAAGCTGACTTTGCTTCATTCTCTTTTCTCATGTTTTCTGCCCTTACAAGGCTATACGCAGTTTCGATTTCTTTTCTGGCTTTCTCTGATTGATTT
>DASVST010000011.1:0-3780 GCA_036387965.1 Segetibacter sp.
TGTGCCGGAACGCAATCTTCGTTATGCAGAGACCTTTGTGGGTATTGAAAGAGCATTCAAATGGCCATTTGATGTAGCCTCTAAATTCAAAGTAGGGTTATATGTTGTAGGCGCAGTCGCAAATCAGTATAACAACCCCGTTACCTTTAAGATCGGCGTTACAAGCTGGGATAAGATAAGAAACAAGTGGTACTAACAGGATGTACGAGTTTCGGTGCGTTTGGTTGGAAATAGCACCCGGGTTAGCGGGTGCCACTTACAACACTAAGCAATTGGTATCAAATCAGAATCATCTTTAACCAATATAGACTTAGAACAGACTGTTCTTTATCAAAGAATAAATCAACGAGTTTCTTCCGACCCGTTTTCTACCCTGAATGATATCTGGCAGTTAACACCAAACGTAGTAACCTTCCCATTCTTTACATGTGCTTTAATATCCTTAATGTAAACAGAATCAATGTTGCGAACTGTTTTTGAAACCTCTGCAACTGCATTGTGCACTGCATCTTCAATGCCCGTTTCTGAGGTGGCAATAACTTCAATTACCTTAACTAATTTCATATTTTATAGATTTAAAGATTACGAGTACTTAGTGATGATAAGGTGGTAACACCAAGCTGTTAGTGGCTTACATAAATCCCTTTAAAAGATCCATTAAACCTCCGCTTCCTGTTTTTTGTTGTTGCTGTTGTGCACCGCCTGCCAATGTCTTTATTATGTCCATCAAACCTCCACCGTTTTCACTTTGTTGGCTTCCTGCTGAAAGTTGGTTAAGTAAATCGCCAATACCACCACCGGCAGTTTGGTTACCATCTTTACTTCCTGTTATTGAACCAAGTAATTTTTCTAATGAAAAACCTTGCTCGTTAGGATCATTGGTTTTATTTATAAGAGTTGCAAGCACAGATGGAATCAAGTTTCCTGAAAGGTTGTTTGCCTGGTTATTATTTAATCCATACTTGGTCATAAGCTTGCCGGCGAAATGTCCCATCATCATAGAAACAATAGGGTTACTAAGTAAGCTTTTTTTGTCGCCACTGCTGTTACTAAACAACGATAATAAACTTTGTACACCACCACCTGCAACTATATTTCGCAAACCTGATGCGATTGTATTAGTAGCCTCTGCAACCACTTCTGTATTTTTTTCAATAGGTACATCAGGGTTATTAATAACAGTTTCTGTAGCATTACCTTTTACGAGTTCAAATAGTTCTTTTAGCATTTTTTATTTTAGTTTTTTTGTATGAAGAAAAAAGTGGGAAACTGCTATATCATCTTTAACTGCTGTAGTTAGTGTGATTCACTGTTTAGAATTAAACCCATTAGAATGTGGTATTACAAATGTTCGTAATAAGTTGTGTTTTAATTACTTACAACATTAAGAGGAATGAAAAAACCGCGCCACCACAACTAAGTGAATTAAACTACTACTGACTAGTTTGACACATAAGATAAATCTTATATGGTATGGTTATTACAGCATTCACGTTGTACTTAAAAAAATAACTACAATGAAATCAACATTCTCTAAACTATTGATGATTATGCTTTTTACAGGCATGAGCAGCATGCTACTAACGTCGTGTAAAGGCCCAAGCGACAGCGACATTCAAACCTCAGTTAACCAAAAGATTGCTTCAAACGCCGGCGTTTCGGCATCTGTTACCGATGGAGTTGTTACACTTACCGGTGAATGTGCTGATGAAAATTGCAAGACTTCTTCTGAAACAGCTGTTAAGGGTGTTAAGGGGGTAAAAAGTGTAACTAATAACATTACAATTGCGGCAGCTCCGGCACCTGTTACCATTACTGCAGACGATCCATTAAAACAAGGCGTTGATGCAGCATTATCAAATTACAATGGTGTTACTGCCGATGTTAATGATGGCGTTATTACTTTGAGAGGTGACATTAAAAGAGCAGATCTTCAAAAATTAATGGTATCACTTAATGCATTAAGACCAAAGAAAATTGATAACCAATTGTCGGTTAAATAATCAACCTAAAAATAAAAATTATGTCAACCGTAAATAATACAAGTGTACTACATACTAAATATGCTGAACTGATAAATGCTGCTAAAACTTCGAATGTTTCTGATTTGCAGGTAAGAGAGCAAGACAATGTTCTTTACATTGATGGCAATGTTACATCTGAGGAAGAAAGTAAAAGGCTTTGGGATGTATATAACCGCATCGATCCGGATTATCGTTCCGCCGATGTTATAATGAATTTGAACGTGGCAGGCGGTAACCAGGAGGAATATGAAGTAGTAAGCGGAGATTCACTTTCTAAAATCGGCCAACGTTTTGGCGTAGCCTGGAAAGAAATTTTTGAAGCTAACCGGGATCAAATTAGTAATCCTGATTTAATTCAACCAGGATGGAAGTTGAAGATTCCGAAAGGCTCATAGATTAAGTTTGACTATAATGAAAGTTCCTGTTGCGTATTGTAACAGGAACTTTTTTTATGCAGCTGTGGTCTAAAATAGTGCCACAATGTGTATCTATTCAAAGTGCTTTGGTAACCTCTTGAACAACTCAGAAAACAATTAAATTAGAAGTACGGTACCGCTACTACTGCCTTACATGCTGCACAGTTTGCCCTATAGGCTTACCGCTGTCATCAATTCCGCCAGTCGGAATTCCCCTTTCAACAACACGTCCACCTACACTATAGCGATAAAAGTAAAATGGTATGCCCTCCCCTATACCTTGTTCATCGGTATCTTGCAGATGCATGTGAATATGCGGTTCAGAAGTATTTCCTGAATTGCCTACTAAAGCAAGTTGTTGTCCCTGTTGCACCATGTCGCCAACTTTTACTCTTATGGATTTTGGTTGCAGGTGGCAAATAAAAAGGAACTCTTTAGGGGCAACTTCAATAATAATATGATTTCCTACCGGCTCTTTGCCGCCGCCCAAAACACCAACAGGCATATCGCGATCCGCATCATAAGCTTTAATAACTTTTCCTGCAGCAGGCGCAAGTACAGGTAAACCATAACAATGATAGTTCTCGAGTTTAGTGCTATCGCCGCTGAATGACTTTCCATCTTTAATAACCAACAGATCGTAAGCCCAACATTGATCGGGTGCAACAACATGGTAATTCACATTTTCATTACCACCACCCCATGCAACAGTTGTAGCAGTATCAAGCGGAAGTCGAAATACAACCTTACTTGGTTTATCATCGTAAGATGAAGGATACTTGTTATAAATGCTACCCGAGAAACATAGTAAAACCAAAGCTATGAAAGCAGCTATTCGTAGCGGAGTAAAGAAAGGACGTCTTATTATTGATGTGATGATCCCTCCAATAAAAAACACCATTGCTAACACTGCAACAACAAGAGGCGCTAAGTAAAATATCATTACTCCTCTTATTCCACCCGGTCTGGAATGAACAATTAGGTAACTTAATACTGATACAATGATCAGAAAAGGAACAGTGTAAATCCACCAATCAACTGAGTGCTTCTTGTAGACTCTGTTTGCATCTTGGCTCATCCGGCTTTAAAATACAATTTAACAATTTTCGTGTTTGCTCGCTATCAACATTACTTATGTGCCCTGAAAAAGATTATAATTTACAGCAAAGGATTTATATTATACATGTTAAAACCTAACAACAAAAGAACCTACTTTTTTATCACCAACACTTCTCTTTCTTCCAGGTTTTTCAAAACCTCGCTCTTATCGAGTAAAGCATTACGAAGTCTTTTCTCTGATAATAACTGCAATTGATCGCCGATATGTTTGTTGCCGGGCT
>DASVST010000012.1:0-1925 GCA_036387965.1 Segetibacter sp.
ACTTCAATTTAATCTATTCCTAAATTCACTTGGGGTTACACCTAATAATTTTTTTACATAACGGGTAAAAAAGGAACGGCTCGAAAACTCCATTTTATCAGTAATTTGCGCAATGTTTAGATGTTTATTTTTCAGGAGTAATATAATTCTCTCTTTGGCGTAGCGTTGTATCCATTCCGAAGCGGTAACATCCGTATTTTGTTTACATACGTAATTCAGATACTTGGCGGTGATGTGCAGGCGATTGGCATAAAACTGCACTTCACGTTCTTGCATACAATGTTCATTTACCAGGTGCATAAAATGCTCATATAGTGATCCGCTTTCTACGGTCCGTTTCCGGCGTTCATATTCATTAGCAAATATGTGCCACATGTCAAAAAGGAACAGCTGCATCTGTAATTGCTGTGTTTCATTGTAAAAAAGGTGTCCTCTTTCCAAATATCTATTATACAATAATGAGAAGCTTGATACAACTTTTATCTTGTCCTTATTATGTAAATGCAATATTGGATTTGCCCTGGAATGCAGTATAACATCAATACTCCAGCTTTGGTCAGGAATGGCATTATCCAGAAACTCTCTTTCTACAAATAAAACATTCGCTTTAAAATATTTGGAAAATGTTACGTTCGTCAATTGGCTGTCTGCGAACCAGAATACAAATTCACCACTTTTAGCTGTATATTTTTTACCATTAAATACAAAGTTCATACTCCCACTACTGCATAAAATGTGCGTATGAAAATGCTGTAAATAATTATTTGGAAACTCAATACTTCCAGATGATTTATGGAAAATAATCTTCTCCATTATACTTTATTCTTTAAGCTGTATGATGTGGCAGTAAGATACGTACAATTTGAAACTATTTGCGTAATAAGTGTACCATTTGGCTTATACACCTACACTACCTTTACAGAGTTAAGAATTAAAAACATGGATTTACAACAAACAGATATTTTTCAAAGGTTATTAAAGGGTGAAGCTGTTCCGTTCAATGATTCGGATTATTTCAGGATTATTAAGGCTTGTAATGATACCCGGAAATTGCTGGCTCGGTTAAATGCTGCATCGGAACCAGAAGAAATCAGAAATCTGATCGGTAAGATCATTGGTTTTAAAGTTGACGCCACTACTATGGTTTTCCCACCATTTCAAATCAACTACGGAAGGAATACAAAGATTGGCAGGGGCGTGTTTATAAATTTTGATTGTACGTTTTTAGATCTGGGTGGGATTACCATTGATGATAACGTCATGCTGGCTCCTAAAGTAAGTCTGTTAACTGAAGGACATCCTATTGGTACAAATGACAGACAAACGCTAACTGTCGGCAAAATTCATATTAAAAAGAATGCTTGGATCGGGGCTGGTGCTATCATCTTACAAGGCGTAACTATTGGCGAAAATTCTGTAGTAGCCGCAGGTGCTGTAGTGTCAAAAGATGTTCCTGCAAATACTGTTGTTGGTGGAGTGCCGTCGAAGGTTATAAAATCATTATGATGCTGTTTCCTGAACATGTTTTGCTTTTCTTTTTTGCTTGTCCAAAAAAGAAATAAAAAAAGACCTCCGAAAACGAAACAGCCCGTTTTCGGAAAGGGTATTTCAGTTAAGCTTTTGTACTACTGTGGTGAAGGACAGCCCGGCCCTGATAATGTACGCTCATAACATATACTTAAAAAAGATGCTCTGTAATTGAACATCTGCAAAAGAATACGCATGAGAAACAAATGCTGAAGCTACAGTAGTACAAAAGCCAAATCGTAGAACGATGAAAGGAACGGACTGTTATCGTTCCTTTCTTGAATTTACCCTGCCTGCCGCAGGCAGGTTTGGTTACTTTCTTTGTTCGCCCAAAGAAACTGACAAGCTATGCATGGAAGAATGCTTAAAACAATTAATCACTTATCAATTGAAAAAAG
>DASVST010000013.1:0-3506 GCA_036387965.1 Segetibacter sp.
TTTTCATTTATTTTAAATTAGCATTATTAATAACCAAAATTTTGAATCATATTAGGATTTCCATCCACCTCGCTTGTTGGAATCTGGTTATTATACCTATGAGTTGTGTTTGGAAGATTTACGGCTGGTGTAACTTTCACAATAGGCAAACCAAGTCTTTTCATATCAAAATAACGATGACCTTCAAACGCAAATTCAAGAGATCTCTGTTTAATTATTTCATCGATCAGCGCTTGTCCTGTTAAGTTAGCAGGAACAACAAAACCTACAATACGGTTGGTTTTGATAAGATTTAAATCACTATTAGCACCTGCAACGTTTGGAGTAGCTAATTTGGCACGGGCTTCAGCACGGTTTAAATACAATTCAGCCCAACGAACAACAACTACATTATCAACACCCGGGCCGCCGCTCTTGCCCATATATTTTGTACATTCAATAGCACGGTTTGGCCCCGATCCAATTTCATAAAGCTGGTTCCGTACATCTCCACTACGTGTAATAGTGGGTATGGTGCTTCCAAAGCTTAGCGTAGCAGCATTCGGTGCCGGAGAAAAAGACATTCCTAATTCAGTCAATAAAGTCATACTGGGAACCAGGGGACCAAATCCCCCATTAACGGTAGAGGTATTACCTAAAGCTACAAGGTTAGTGAATGCACCTTGTATGGTATTTGGAATGGTTGATACTTCCGCTTGTGTTGCTATCCTTACTTCAAAAATTGATTCAGGATTTTGCATAGACCTCCACCCGGCAACGTGTGTGGATGTTGTCGTCAAAGCACCAATTCCCCCTTCAGTGATTGCTGTAGTTGCATAAGATTCTGCTTTTGCGTAATCTCCCTGGTACAAAGCGATTCTTGAACCTAACGCAAGAGCAGATAATTTGCTGGCATAATATACTCCCCTGTTTACATTGCTCAATGAAGCAATAGCCTTATCTATATCCCCTAAAATATGTGTATAAACATCGGCGATCGAAGCCCGGCTAGGAGTATAGTTAATAGCTTGAGCAGGAGTACTAATACCAACAGTACTGATAATGACGCCGCCTTTATCTTGTGCCGGAACGATGAAAGTGGGTATATACGCATATGTTTTTACCAGACTGAAGTGTAATAATGCCCTAAGAAAACTCAACTCACCTTCCCATCTTGCCTTTGTTGCTGCATCTGCAGTTACGCTGGGGATTGCCTCTAAAATCAAATTGATTTCATTGATTGAAGAGTAAGCAGTTGTCCAGAAGCCAAAAGGTGCATTAGCGGCGTTTTGATTTTCTGTTGTAAACCTGTTTCCTTTACCATTAGAAAAAGCCCTGTCGCCCAAGGCTTCTGCGATTACAATAAGGTCACGTCCGTAAAGGGCAGAGAGCTTTAAAGTCGCATAAACTGAGTTAAGCGCATTATTAATTCCGCTTGGTGTCTTTAAAGCATCTGCTGCATCAAGAGATTGTCTTGGATCTATATCCAATTTTTTATCACAGGAACTGAAAGACAGCCCTAACCCTAAAATGATTATTATGCCTTTTATAAATATATTTTTCATTTGCTTTTTTTATAATTCATTAAAATCCTACCTGCATTCCAAATGTCATATTCTTTGATTGCGGAATAATGGTTGAACTTGTACCAGTATATTCAGGATCGTATCCGGGGAACTTGGTGTAGGTCCATAAATTTAGCCCCTGTACGTAAAGGCGAACAGAGGTGAGTCCCATTCTTTTTAATGCATCTTGCTGTAGATTATACCCTAATGTAATTTGCTTTAAGCGGATATAATCTGTTTTATAATAGAAGCGGTCCCCGGTATTCCATGAAGAGGAAACCTGTTCTGCCGTAGAACTTAAGGGTTTGGGAACAAACGTAATATCTCCGGGTTTAGTCCACCTGTTGTCAAAGAAATAATGATGAGAACTAACGCCGGCATTTCCCAAACGTCCTTCCTGCTGTAATTGATTGTCAAATCTTCTGCGTCCATATTCTCCCTGGAAAAATGCATCCAATTCAAAACCTTTATAAGAAAAATTATTAGTCCATCCACCGAATTTTGAAGGATAGATGGTACCTACAAACCTTCTATCAGCATTTGTAGGCTGATAAGTAATATTACCGTTAATGTCGTACCACATTGATCTTCCGGTAGCAGGATTTACACCAGCCCAAGGAATAAGAAAATGTGATCCTGCCCACTGCCCAACTTGTACAGAGGCATCTCCGGGTAACGTGGTTAATCCATCATACAATTTTAAAATTTCGTTTTTAGTAAACGTAATATTAAAGGAGCTTTCCCATTTGAATGCACGTGTGAATGGTTTTACAGCTAATAGGATTTCCAGTCCTTTATTCATCATCGAGCCTGTATTTTGCGTAATAGTTGTAAACCCGGTTGAAGGTAATAAGGACCTGTTCAGTAATAAATCCTTATTTACTCTCCTATATGCATCTACTGTTAGTAATATTCTATTATTAAACATTCCCAGATCAACCCCTAAATTATGCTCGGTTCTTGTTTCCCAGGTAAGATCAGGATTAGCTAATTGAGTTGGGTTAATAGCTCCCGCTCCGTTATAAATTCGTCCACCGCCATATAATGCCCTTGAATCAAAATTCCCTATCTGATCATTTCCTGTTTCACCGTAGGAATACCTGAATTTTAAATCAGATACGCTCCGTACATTCTGCATAAAATTTTCTTCAGACACATTCCATGCAAATTGTGCTGAGGGGAATATGCCATATAAGTTATTGGCGCCAAAGCGGCTTGAACCATCTCTTCTCAAAGTAAATGCTACAACATATCGGCTGGCATAATTATAACCTAAACGGGCAAACTGGGAAAAAGTCGCATAGCCAGTCCAGCTTTCTGAAACTTCTACGGGAACTGCAGCGGAGTTCAAATACTGAAAATCGGGAGACGGAAATGAGTTTGCAGTGGCACTCAATTGCTGGGCGATGTCATTTCTATATTCTATACCAAGCAAGGCACTGATATTGTGTACATCCTTTATGGTTTTTTTATACGTTGCTACTGTATTGGTCATGAAATTTGTAGACCAATTACTCCCTACTTCCCCGGTACCATTTACCGACGCATATATGCCGCCAATCAATCGTGCATCATGATAAGCTTTTATTTGTGCAAGGCGGTAATCCAAACCTACCATTGATTTAAGGGAAATATTATCTGTAATATTATAGGTACCTGTAAATCCTCCAATTAACTGGTTGGTCCGCACATTGATCTTTAAAAGTTCTGCAGCGGCAACAGGGTTATTTGCAAACGATCCATACCAGGCATCTCCGCTGCCAGCTAAGCCATAAAAACGTCCATCAGGATGATAAACCGGATTGATTGGTAACATCTGGGCTGCTACATATGCAGCATTTATAGTATTATTATTTCCTCCTCCTTGTCCAAAATTTGCATCCTGGCTAAATGTGCTTAAGTTAATAGATGCATCGATGACAACTTTTTTTGATGCCTTATGTGAAGTTTTAACTAAAAAAG
>DASVST010000014.1:0-1968 GCA_036387965.1 Segetibacter sp.
ATTCCGAATGATATCATCAGGGTTGATTTCCGTCTGGGCTTCCGGGTACAGCCGCGGGTGAATCTTTTATTCCGGAAAGTAGTGGAAGAGTTGGTAGCGAACAAAGAAGTGAATATCCTGAGTCGATATGAAAGCCTCGAAAAAGGAAAAGTCACCGGTGACTTCTCGTTTGTTGTGATGGAAAAATACCTGAGCCAGGACAATGACCTGCCCATCATGGAAAAGCTGATTATGAAAGTACATTTCTGGCTGAAAGCGGTTTCGCTTTCGGAAGAACGCGGTTTTGGTTTAGACCCAAGTTATGTAACGGTTGAAAAGTTTCCGCTGATCGTTGCTCCATCGGAAGGCGTGAGGTTGAAAAGAGTGGAAAGAAATGAGCCACGGGTGTAGAATAGCTATTGATGGAAATCTTTTCTGTAGGAAACGTAGAGGCATTTCTCTGCAACATCTGAGTAACGGCTTTATTCAGCATATATCGGTCCTGATTACACTTACGTGAAGGGCAGCTAACTACATATTCAAACGCTGTTATGCCGATCAGTGAAAAGAACAAGCAACGTTCAGTCAAACCAGTTTGTTGTTTTGCCGCAAATTTTAAATTTTATATCAAGTGCATGAGCGGGTAGCCTTGCCACCAGTAGTGTTCTTTGAGCTTTAGGGTGGCTGGCCAGAACTTGTAGCTACGGCCCGTCAAAGGCCGAAAATAATGATCCTTATCGGTCTTAACTTCAGGACGGACTTTAGTTAAAAACTAAAGCCAGCAGTAAACTTTAATTGGACGAATACTACAACAGCAAAGAGCCCTTCCTTTGGATATTTTATCAATTATTATATCATAGGTTGCCTTGCCCATCTCACCGCCCGGGAAATATTTTTTCTTCAATATGAGGCTTTACTGGAGTTTTGAATAGTCTTGTAATACTTTAACCGCTAGGTTCTTAATGCTATCATCACTTAATACTATACTATCTCTCCTGTTCTCATATAATTTCTCATTATAAAAATAGAAGGACGCATGTTGAGAATCGTCTACTCCTTTACGCTTATACCACACTGACTTTTCTCCAGAAATCGGTTTATTGTTCCAGTACTCAATTAGATACGATATCGAATATCCATCAAAATGATTTTCTCTTATTACATAATCAAGGCTTCCTCTTTTTTTATTTATATAATACTCTGAGCTGTAATATCCTATAATTTCATTTTTAATAGTATCAACAATATCTGCTGAATCTCTCTTAATAATTGGATCATTAGCAGTATGTGCCGCGATATATACCAAACTGTCTATCGTTTTCAAGTCAACATTATTTGGATTATAAAATTTATTTTGGGATTTATCAGAGCAAGATGAAAGCAGATTTACCGTAAGAACTCCAATCTGAATAGATTTAGTTAAAAACAGTCGTTTTTTCATTGCCACAAATAAAAATGGGCCACTCTAGGGATGCATGGTTTTGGTGTTAAATTTAGCCACTCTATTCATAACAAGCAAAAAGGCGTACAGATAAGCATTTCAGCAGAACAAGGAATGAATCGAACAAAATGGAGTTCCCTTAAAGTATTCAGTCTTGCACACATAAAAGCCTTCTATATTTCCCGGAAAACTCCCTTATTGTCTCTAAATCTTTAATCAAAATATTGAACCTCGTCCATTCCTCCAACGAATGATAGTACCTGCAGGTTCAATTCCAAAAAAAGACAAGCTCTCTGCTTCTATTTTTTAAATTTTACATCCAGCGACTGCGCCAATTGCTCAATTGATTGAACATCTTCTGCCAGAACATGCAGCCGGTCATTTGCCATTAGTTTGGTTGACCCATTTGGTGCAATAAAAACATCACTACGTTGAATGGCAAGAATATTTACTGTTGATGGAATGTTCAATTCAACAATTCTTTTTCCGACAGCTTTGGAACCTTTGGTTAAGGTTACCTCCTGCATTTCCGACTTAATATTATCGGT
>DASVST010000015.1:0-1985 GCA_036387965.1 Segetibacter sp.
CATTTGTTCCATCGTTGGAGGCATTAATATCCCTTAACAATATTATGTTTCACTCAAGACAAGGAAGATGGAACTTATATGGTGTTGTAGGATATTCCGCTGTGATATATAATACTCATATGGATTTAGAAGATGCCAACGGTGTTAGATACCCTTTTGAGAGTGTTGAAACAGCTACCCGCCCAAGGCAGGAAATAAGAGATGAATTAAGAACGATGTTAGATGGTAATTATGAAACAGTGGGTGTCAGAAATGACCGCCGTCCTGACGGTCCTGATGAGTACAGCCTTCGCCATTCTTTCAGTTCTGGAATGGGATTCGAATACCGGGTCGGAAGAAAGACTTCTTTAAGCGCCGAATATAAAAGAATTGCCACCCGTGACGATTATGTTGATGGTTGGTTTAGGCAAAGTGGTGACTTAGCTAATCCAGTATTTACTTCAGAGTGGGATAATATTGGTTTTCTTTCATTAGGTGTAAATGTTAACCTTGGTAATTCAAGAAGACGCATACCACCACTTTGGTGGATGAACCCACTTGAATTTGCTTATAGCGAATTAAACAATCCAAGGCATATGAAGTTGCCTAAAGTGAAATTGGATGATGCTGATGGTGATGGGGTTACAGACCAGTTCGATTTAGAGCCTAATACACCTCCGGGTGCTCCTGTTGATACACATGGTGTTGCTAAAGATACTGATGGTGATGGTGTTCCTGATTATAGAGATAAAGAACTAATTACACTCCAGAGCTGTTTCCCTGTAAATGAAGATGGTATTGGTAACTGCCCTGAGCCAGATTGTTGTAAAGATGTTGCTACTAAGACTCCTGCTGCAACAACTGATTGTCCAATCACCAACTTACCAAGCATTGAATTTAGAAACAATAGTGTAAGAATTAGCAGAGATGCAGAAGCGATTCTTGCAAGTGTTGCTGAGCAATTGAGAGCTAACCCTGAATGTAGGGTAAGAGTTTCTGGTCACGGACCGGTAAGCAAAGCTGCCCAGCAGTTGAGTTGGGATAGAGTAAATGCCGTTATCAGGTATTTAGTTGAAAAACAAGGTATTGCAGAATCGAGATTTATATTTGAGTATGGTACTGAAGGCGATCCTAATACAGTAGACCTTATGGGTACTACCGAGCAGGGACCAAATAATGTTCCTGCGCCTCATCCAAATCTTAGAAAGAATCAATAATAACAATACTGATTTATAAATAAGAACACCTTCTCTTTGAGAGGGTGTTTTTATTTTGGTTTTATTAACGAACGAAATGCTGTGCAAATCAATTTCACTTTATATATTGCCTCCAAAAGGCTACTTTTGCACTCCCTTATGAATAGATTTACATTTTTTCTTCTCTTGTCGCTTGTTTTTGCTTCCTGCTCTTCTAAGTTCAATAAGGTAATGAAGAGTACGGATAATGAATATAAGTACAAGATGGCTGAGCAGTATTATGCTCAAAAAAAGTACGGGCAAGCCCAGGTTTTATTCGAAGATCTGTTTCCAGTGTTTAAAGGAACAGCGAGGTTTGAAGATTTATATTATAAATATGCCTACTGTTCATATTATCTGAAAGATTATGCAAGTGCAGAAAACTTATTCAAAACTTTTGTAGAAACTTTTCCTAATAGCCCAAAAGCTGAGGAGGGTGATTTTATGAGGGCGTTTTCTTTTTATAAACAGTCTCCGAAGGCTGAGCTTGATCAGACAAATACGATTAAGGCAATGGGTCAAATGCAGGCGTTTATCAATACACATCCTGGTTCAAGCCGAATAAAAGAAGCCACTGAGATCATTGATCAATCAAGAGCAAAGCTTGAGGTGAAAGATGCTAAAAATGCACAGCTTTATTACGACTTAGGATACTTTAAAGCTGCCGCTATTGCTTATGCTACTTTACTCGATAATTTTCCGGATACCCAAAAGGGAGATGAATATAAGTATATGGTGATAAAATCATATTATGAATATGCCAGCCTAAGT
>DASVST010000016.1:0-5410 GCA_036387965.1 Segetibacter sp.
TTTTTTGTTGCCCCATCTATCTGCTGTCCATTATAATCTATGGTAGAAATCAGGTTGTCAACTTTATGGTGAGCAGCAAACATGATAGCTTCCCAATTTTGGCCCTCATCTAACTCTCCATCGCCGTGTAACGAAAAAACAAGGTGTTCATCGTTATTATACTTCTTACTCAATGCTGCACCAATTGCCACGCTCATTCCCTGTCCTAATGAGCCGCTTGCGACTCTAACTCCCGGTAAATGTTCATGAGTAGTTGGGTGCCCTTGTAACCTGCTATCTATTTTTCTAAAAGTAGCCAACTCCTTAATATCAAAATACCCTGCCCTTGCTAAAGTTGAATAAAATACAGGTGAAATATGACCGTTCGATAAAAAGAAGATGTCTTCCCCAACTCCATCCATTTTAAAGTCAGGATTATGTTTCATGATCTTAAAATAGAGAGCAGTAAAAAAATCAGCACAACCCAGAGATCCTCCCGGATGCCCGCTTTGCACTCCATGAACCATGCGAACTATGTCACGCCTTATTTGTGTAGCAATATCTTTTAATTCAGTCATTAACAAGTTTTTGAGAGCTCAAAACTACTGCTTTTCATAAAGCATGCAGCTAATCAGCAGATAAATAATCTTATTCATCTATCAATGAGATAAACATATTATTATATTAAAATATTTTGCTTCTTTGTTAATACTTTTTACGCTTCTCAACGTAAATATGCTTATTTTGCAGCCCTAACTAAAAGCTGCGAGAAGGAACTTATAAATTGTATATTGGATGGAACAAATTGTTATAGGCGGGATGTTAGCTTTTCTGGCAACTTTTTATGCTATTCCTGTTATTATAAAGGTAGCGGAAGCTAAGAAGTTATATGATGAGCCTGATGATATTAGAAAATTGCACACTAAACCTATCCCTGCACTGGGAGGATTGGGAATATTCATAGGGTTTACATTAAGTATTTTATTAACCATCAGTTTTTCTTCCGCTGATGCTGTTGAGTTCCAATATTATATAGCTGCAATTCTGCTTATATTTTTCGTTGGAATCAAAGACGATATTCTTGTTTTATCTGCAATGAAAAAGTTCATGGGGCAATTGTTTGTGGCAGCTATACTTATGTTTAAAGCGAAGCTTTTAATAACAAACATGGGTGGCTTCCTGGGGTTCCAAACTATCAATGAAACGTCCAGCTATTTTTTAACACTTTTCACCATTGTAGTTATAATAAATGCCTTTAACCTGATCGATGGTGTAGATGGACTTGCAGGTGGCCTCGGCTTTGTAACTTCTTTAGTATTTGGTATTTTCTTTTTAGTTAATGGAAATATACCCTATGCTGTTTTAGGTTTTGGATTTGCAGGCAGTGTGTTAGCATTCTTGATTTACAATTTCCATCCTGCTAAAATTTTTATGGGTGATACCGGGTCCATGTTGATTGGATTAGTTAATAGTATTCTGGTAATTAAGTTTATCGAATCGGGTGCAGGTTATGCTTCATATCCGGTGATTGCAGCACCCGCTGTTGGTTTTGCTATAATGCTTCTTCCACTAATGGATACTTTACGTGTGTTCGGTATTCGTATAATTCATGGAAGATCGCCTTTCAGCCCCGATAGAAATCACATCCATCATTTACTAATGGATAAAGGTATGAGCCACAAAAACGTAACCTTTACTTGTATAGCGGTAAATGGTTTATTTATTGCGGCGGGCTTTTTATTGCAAGGCATAGGAACAACATTCCTGATTTTTGGATTGATAGCTTGCTTTTTTTCAGGCATCTATGTTCTTTACCTATCAAAAACTAAGGTAAGAATGAGGGTAGTTAAGGGTGATGTTGACACTTCTTATCCAGAAGCAGAAGCAAAAAGAGTTCGCTTAGTCTCGATTTTCAATAGGGCGGTGGCTGTTGATGAAGACTAAAACAACACAACAAATATTTTAAAAAGCAACTCTAAAGTTGCTTTTTTTATACCACATACCTACTGTTGGTTATTCTATTTCCTTAGTTTTGCCCAGCCATAAAAGTTTTATATGACAGAAGAATTAGAGTTGATTAGCGAGGACGCAGAAACCTCTATGAAAAAAGCGATTGGTTTTCTTGAAGCAGAATTAGTTAAGATACGTGCAGGAAAAGCAAATCCAAATATGCTCAACGGTATTAATGTCGATTATTATGGTTCACCTACACCAATAAGCCAGGTTGCAAATATTAATATCATGGATGCAAGAACAATCAGCATTCAACCTTGGGAAAAAAACATGTTACAGGCTATTGAGCGTTCAATTATAGCAGCAAACATTGGTATTAATCCTCAAAACGACGGTGTAAATATCAGGTTATTCTTACCTCCTTTAACAGAAGAAAGAAGAAGAGAAATGGTAAAGAAAGCTGGTGGCGAAGGGGAGCATTCTAAAATAGCCATTCGCAACATTAGGCGTGATGCTATAGAGCAGATCAAAAGGTTACAAAAAGAAGGGCTAAGTGAGGATGCAGCCAAGGACGCTGAACAGGAAATTCAAGACATTACAGATAGGTATATAGTTTTGGTTGAAAAGCATCTTGATGCTAAAGAGAAAGAGATAATGTCAATTTAATCAGGGTATACTTTGGTTGTTGTTTTGTTAGCGAGGTAAACACCCAGTAAAATAATTGCAAGGCAACCAACCTGTATTAAGGTGATAAATTCACCACTCAATAATCCCCAAAAAACAGCAACGAACGGTATACCATAAGTTACTGTTGATGCAAATAAACCGCCGGCTCGTTTTACCAAAACATAAAAAAGTACTGAGGCAATAGCGGTTCCAAAAACGCCAAGAATAATGCTTGCGCCTGTAGCCATCATAACTTCTTTTTCGAGTAAGGGATAATTGAAAAACCCGGTAAACCAAAGAATTATGGTTGAAGGAATTATTAAGAACCCAAATGCCAGTGACGCAATATTAAGTGAACCTATCTGGTTCATATAAGTGCCTACCATATTAACATTGATTCCATAAAAGATTGTTGCTAGCAGAACGAGGAAGGCATATGATAAATAGGTGAATGTAATATTCCCACCTGCAATAAAAAGTAGAGTCAAACCAACAAAGCCAACGATCACGCCAATGTATCTTAGTCTGCTAACCTTAACTTTAAAAAACCCTACTCCAACAAGTACAGTAAACAACGGGGTTAAAGCATTTAGAATACCAGCAAGCGAACTATCAATTTTTGTTTCAGCAATGCAAAAAAGATAAGCAGGAAAAAAACTGCCCAGTAATCCCGATAGTATTACCAGAGCAATTTTATTGTTAGGTATTCTCCTTATTGCCGTAACTGCAAACGGCAACAATATAACCCCGGCACTTATCATTCTTAAAGACGCCACCTGGTAAGGGGATAAAGCTTCCATTCCGTATTTCATCAACTTAAAAGAGCTTCCCCAGATGATTGATAGTACTATAAATATGCTCCACTTAACCATTTAGTTCTTAATCTTATTGCTTTGCTTCAAAGGTCATATATTCGAATAAGAGAATAGAATAAATCTTTAAATACTAATTGATGCAATTAGCTGATATCTCAACAAGGGCGCCGAAAGATTTCAAAAAGGAAGAGACAAAATCATTAACTGCAAATTTGTTAGTTGAATTGGATGAGTTGCAAAACCTATTATATGCAGAAGCAAAGCATTCTGTTCTTGTGATCATCCAGGGAATGGATGCAAGTGGTAAAGACGGAGTGATAAAAAACGTGCTTGGTTCTTTGAATCCGCAGGGGGTTACAGTTAAGTCATACAAAGCACCTACGGCAGAAGAACTGTCTCACGATTTTTTATGGCGCATACATGCACATGCCCCGGCTAAAGGTTATATGCAGGTTTTCAATCGTTCTCATTATGAAGATATTTTGATTACACGAGTTCATAAATGGATTGATGATGAAACAGCATCTAAAAGAATCAAGGCTATTAATCACTTCGAAACATTACTAAAAGAGCATGGTAACACAGAGATATTAAAGTTCTACCTCCACATTTCGCCAGAGGAACAACAGGAAAGGTTGAATGAGAGAATCAATGATCCGAGGAAACAATGGAAATACAACGCCAACGATTTTGAAGAAGCCAAACTTTGGGATGAATACAGAAAAGCCTACCAGGAATGTTTCGAAAAGTGCAATGTAACTCCGTGGATAATTGTTCCCGCAGATCAAAACTGGTATAAAGAATATTTAATCACCGATACTATATGCAAAACACTGCGCTCCCTCAATATGAAATATCCAGGCATTAAAAAATAATTAATCTATATTTAAGTTCAACCAAAACAAACCTTATGAGTTTTACTTCTGAGTTTAAAGAATTTGCTATCAAAGGCAACGTAATGGATTTAGCAGTTGGTGTTATCATCGGAGCTGCCTTTGCTAAAATAATTGATTCCTTGGTAAAAGACATTTTGATGCCGATTATTGGTCTGGTATTGGGACCTAAAGGATTTGCAAATTCTTACATTCCCCTGGCCGATGAAGTAAGAACTGCCCAGGCAGCCAACCCAAATCTCTCACTCGAAGAAGCACGTAAACTAGGTAACGTTTTAGCCTGGGGTAACTTTGTTACCGAAGTAATTTACTTCTTAATTCTTGCGCTTATTGTTTTTATGTTAGTTAAAGCGATGAACAGGTTACGGCCTGCTCCATTAGTTACCACTACAGCTACAGTTTAGGTTATAATAAAAAGGCATTTTGAATAATCAAAATGCCTTTTTATAGTGTTTAACTCAGTTAGTAATATTTCTTCTGTCCTTCAGCAATACTTTTTACTGATTTTTTATCTGCATTCACATTTAATCCACAAAAATAATTGTGGACTGAGCAGATAGCAACTATTAAGCTTTCGTTGCGTCGCACTCTTGTATCTTTAGTAATTCTATTCAGCTAATTTTTACACGAGTATGACCGCAGAATCTTATCAAATTAAACTCCCCCAGTTCGAAGGACCTTTCGATCTTTTATTATTTTTTATTGAACGTGATGAACTGGACATCTATAATATACCCATTACTAAAATAACCAACGATTTTCTCGACTACACACACAAGCAGGAAAGTTTAAATATTGAACTAAGCAGTGAGTTTATCCTGTTTATATCTACACTTATGCGTATAAAAGCAAAAATGCTTTTACCACGTAAAGACATAGATGCACAAGGAAACGAAATAGATCCCAGGCAAGAATTAATTGATAAAATTTTAGAGTACAAAAAGTTTAAAGAGGCTGCAGCCGAAATGGCTGAAATGGAAGCAGTAAGAATGCTAATGGTTAAAAGAGGAAACCTTCAGAAAGAATTAAGCATAATAGGAGAAGAAGCAGGTGAGGGTACAGAGATACAAAATATCAGCTTATTTAAGCTGATGAAAGCGTTCG
>DASVST010000017.1:0-8041 GCA_036387965.1 Segetibacter sp.
CAGAGCCTTAGCTGATGCAGTGTTACACGCTAAAACTACTAGCGGACATCCCTGAGCAAAGAACCATTGGACACACTGCAAAGTATACTGGTAAACTGTTTCGAAAGAACGTGGGCCATAAGGTGCGCGGGCATTATCACCCAAATACATATAATCGTATTGCGGAAGTGCTTTTACTATTTCTTTTAAAACAGTTAAGCCTCCATAGCCACTATCAAAAACACCTATTGGGTTGTAAGAACTCATATATAAAAAAATAAAGAACCATACAGTTGCCTGTATGGTTCTTTGTATTATAACGTTTCAAAGTTATTATTGCTTTTTAGGAGTAGTCGGCTTAGCACCTGCAGGTGCTGGCCTGTTTGCAGCAGGAGCAGGTTCAGGGTCACGAGAGCTTCTTAACTCATCTGGTAACTGGATCTTTAGTTCCTTAGCTACTTTCTCAAAAACATTGTCCACTTTGCTGGAACCCATAAACTCGATGGCTTCCGGCTTCAGTACTATCAGGTAGTTATTCGCTGCCAATACCTTTTCGTAAGCAGGAACAATTCTTTGATATAAAGGAGTGGCTAGCATTTGTCTTTTACCGTCAGTTTTTTGTTGTGCAATTTGCTGCCAATAGATAAGCTGTGTAGCGAATTGCGTTTTTTGATCTTTTATATAATTTAATACACTGGCCGGTTTTTTAGCTGCAGAGTCTTTTTTATATGTACTGTCTAATCTATTATATTCAGATAAGGCATAATCATACTCCATCCTTAATGAATCTCTTTCATAAAGCGCAACCAAGCTGTCTATACCTCTGTATTGCGGCATGGCTCTAACCATAAGATCTACGTCAAATACTCCAATTTTACCCTGGGCGTTTACACTGTCTGCCGAGAAAAAGCCTGCAGCAATCACCAGCAAACCAAATACTACTTTTTTCATGATTTTTTTGTTTTCGAATGTTTATGGAGATTCAGTGATTTTAACCTTCACTCCTGTTTATTATTGATTTTAGGTTTAACTCTTTATTCCAAGCTCTCTTAAAACTTCATCGCTTTTATCAAGCTTTGGATCAGCAAATATTACGGTAATGCCTTCGCTTTTATCAAGTACGAAATCATAACCACGGTTTACAGACATTTTCTGGATTGCATTATAAACTTTGTCCTGTATAGGCTTTACAAGTTTTTGTCTTTCTTTAAACAAATCGCCCTCGTACCCAAAACGTTTTTTCTGCAAATCGCGAAGATCCTTTTCTTTATTAAATAGCTGGTCTTCTCTCTTCTTTTTAAGATCATCACTCAACATAAATTGCTCGGCATCGAAATTTTTATACATCTGGTCTAACTCAGCTTGCCTGGTATCAATCTCTTTTTGCCATTGCTCAGCAGTTTGAGAAAGTTTTTTATCGGCATCTCTATACGCCGGCATTTGATCTAAAATATATTTGGTATCTATAATTGCATACCGCTGCGCAGAAACTGTTGCTGTTGTTAGCAGAACACTCAATAGGATAAAAATGGTTTTTTTCATACAGGTATTTGTTTAAATAGATTTTTATTCTGGTTCAAAACCAAGCATAAAGGTGAAGCGGGCTGCGTCTTTCAATTTGCTGTTTGGCGCGTATCTATCTAATCCTATGCCATAGTCGAAACCTAATAAGCCAAACATTGGTAAATAAAACCTCATACCTAAACCAACGGAACGACGCAAGCGGAAAGGATTATATTCCTTTGTACTATACCAACCATTTGCTGCTTCGAAAAAGCCAAGTGCAAATATAGTGCTGCTTGGGTTGAGGCTTAGCGGATAACGCATCTCTACTGTATACTTGTTAAACATGGTAAAGAAGCGCTGTGTGCTTTGCTGATCAGGGTTTACACGTGGATCACTGTTATTATAAACAGGATAACCACGATGCGCAATGATATCATAACCAAGCAAAGCCATGTTATTACTTAGACCTGCATCACCTACCTGGAAACGTTCGAACGGTGATATTTCTAACTTATTATTATACCTGCCGATGTAACCAAGTTTAACAGCAGTTTTTAAAACAAACTGCTTGTTTCTTTCTGCTCCGTGAGGTCTCCCCAAAGGCACATACCACTCACCGTTGAATCTCCATTTATGATATTCAACTAACTGGTAGGGATTCAGACTTTTTACTCTTTCAGGATCTATAAGCGACCATGGCGGGGTAATCTGTGTACTTAATACAAAGCTTGATCCACCACTTGGAAATATTGGTTGGTTTATTGAAGAACGCTGCAATGCAAGCTTGATATTAAAATTGTTTGAAAAGCCATTGCTGAATCCTTCGAAGATTTGATATTCTTTTAGCTTATACCGGGTATAGTTTAGCGAGGTTACAAAGCTGAAATAGTCATCAGGCCATTTCAATTGCTTACCAAGGCTTACACCCATACCTGTTGTTTGAATGAAAGAACCATTTGGATCGAAGCTTGGCAAACCAGTTGGACCGTAACTGGCATTCCTAAACTTCGTATCGTACAAGCTCACAGTAAACGAATTTCTTTTTTTACCACCAAGCCACGGTTCGGTAAATGAGAAGTTATAGGACCTGAATGCTTTACCATTACTTTGAACCCGAACGCTCAGCTTTTGGCCATCGCCTGTTGGTAACGGATCCCATGCTGATTTTTTCCAAATATTTTTGATTGAGAAATTATTGAACGAAACACCAAGAGTTCCTGTTAAGCCTATACCACCGCCAAAACCTGCACTCAATTCAAGCTGGTCGCTTGATTTTTCTTCAACTGTATAGTTTATATCCACCGTGCCATCCTCTGCATTTGGTATTGGGTTAATCCCGATCTTTTCCTGATTAAAATAACCAAGATTAGCAATTTCCCTGTTAGAACGAATTAGTTCTGCACGGCTGAATTTCTCACCCGGTATTGTTCGTAACTCCCTGCGGATAACATGTTCTTTCGTTTTATCGTTACCTGCAATCCTAACATTTTTAATAGTGGCCTGCGGTCCTTCAATAACCCTTATTTCATGATCGATCGTATCGTTATAAACAGCTGTTTCTATAGGTTCGGTTCTGAAGAATAAATAACCATCATCCATATACAACCCACTTATGTCGCCACCTTCCGGTGAAAGCTCTTTACCAAGCTTTTTGTTTAGCGTTGCAACATTATAAATATCACCTTTTTGAATGCCAAGGATAGTGGTTAATACACTGTCAGAATACTTAGTATTTCCTCGCCAAACAATGTTGCCAAAGTAATACCTGTGCCCTTCATTAACTTTCAAATCGATGTTTAAATTACCCTCAGCATTATAATACTGAGTATCTGCCGCTATAACCGCATCTCTATAACCTAAGCTGTTGTAGTAGTTAATGATCTTTTCTTTGTCCTCTTCATACTTCTTCTCGTCAAATTTTGCTGACGATAAAAGCTTTAGCCTAACATAAGGATCAAGTAGATCTTTTGTTTTTGAGTAAGAAAGGAAACCATTTTGCTTAACGTAATCATTAAAAGATAGCTTGTCAGGTGCAGCATACCCGCCCATTTCGGACTGGGGAGTAAGCGTAAGGCGCGTCATTTCCTTTGTTCCCTTCATTTGCTTTTCAAGCCTTTGGTCGGGAATGGTATTTCCTACAAAATTGACCTCGTTTATTTTCACCTTATTGCCTTTGTCTACGATGAAAGTAATATTCTGCGAGTTTTCAACTTTAGGATCTGCTGTTTCCTGGATTTGAGTTTTTACTCCGCGAAAACCCTTTTCGCTGTAATATTTACTGATTGCTTCCACAGCTGAGCGCCTTGAATTCTCGTTGATAACGCGTCCTCTTACCAGTCCCACTTTACCACTTAATTCTTCAGCTTCACTTTTACGAATTCCTTTGAAGTCAAAGGTGCCTAAACGTGGTCTTTCAGTAACGGCAATTTCAAGAAATATATCTTGTCCTTGCAGTCTTGTTACATAAATTTCAACATCACTAAAATAGTTTTGTTTCCAAAGGTTTGAAATAGCTTTTGAGAAAGCATCTCCACCCGGAATCGTTATTTCATCACCAACATTGATATTGGCCACAGAGATAAGCAACGCCTGGTCAAAATATTTATTTCCTGTTACAGTTATACCTGCAACTTTATATCTTTTTGGAACTTTTTGTGTGAAAAGGTTTTCAAGATTAACATCGATTGAAGTGGGTTGTGTAGTATCAGGAGTAACCTGTGCAGTGGCAGACCCATTTAAGAGCCAGCATGCAGAGAAAGCAGTAAAAAGAAACTTGTAAAATATACGCATCAAAAATTCTATTTGGGTTGATCTCCGCGCTGCTGTAAGCTTACGGTTTGTCAGGTTTAAACAATTGAGAGCAAATTAAAGGGAATAATTAAAAGTGTTTGTTAAATAGAAGCTTAAAAGGAGGTATTTGTAAATACATTTTCTTAAACAATTTGCGGCTGATCCTTTACCTGTTCGCTAATTTTTCCGAAACGCCTTTCACGCCCCTGGAAATCAAGGATTGCCTCGTATAAATTATGCTTCCTGAAGTCGGGCCACCGTGTATTCGTAAAATATAATTCGGAGTAGGCTAATTGATATAATAAGAAGTTGCTGATTCTATATTCGCCGCTGGTTCTTATCATCAGTTCAGGATCGGGAATGTTACAGGTGCAGAGGTATTTTTCAACTGTATTTGCAGTGATCTCTTGCGGATTAAGTTTTCCTTCTTTTACATCAACTGCTATATTTTGAACAGCGTTTACAATTTCCCAACGGCTGCTGTAGCTTAAAGCCATTATTAAGTTAAGCCCCGTATTGTGACTTGTCATGTCAAGGGCCTCCTGCATTTCGTTGCGTGCATATTCAGGCAACATCTCAAGATTGCCAATTACATGCAGCCTTATATTATTTTTATTTAGTGTTTCAACTTCGTTTCTAATGGTATCTACAAGTAACTCCATTAATCCATTCACCTCGTCTTCGGGTCTATCCCAGTTTTCGGTGCTAAATGCATATAATGTAAGATACCCTACACCCAATTCTGCACAACCTTCTACAATATTCCTAACACTTTCCACCCCGTTATAATGGCCAAATAACCTGTCTTGCCCCTGCTCTTTTGCCCATCTTCCATTACCATCCATAATTATGGCAATATGCGAGGGTAAATTTTTAAGATCAATTTTTTCTTTCAGATCCTGCATTGGGCGTACCTTTTTAAGGGATGGCAAAGTTAACTAAATCCATGTGTACTATTGGAAAAGGTTACGTTATAGTTTGTTATCTGTAACAAATGAATAATGAAGTAGATAAATAATAGATTTGGGGAGCTTTAGAGGCCGTTTCTATAAAGGTCTAAAACAAAAACTATCCTATGGTTCTAAAAGTTCTTTCATTACTATTTTTTTTAGTTTCTTCATTTACTGTAGCTGCACAAATCCATGATTCGACCTATAAAAATCAAATTAAATTTTCGTTTTTGCGCCTTGTAGATTATAGAAGCCCCGGCGTTGAAATAATTTATGAAAAACTTCACTCTAAAAAATGGGCTACAGAAGTATCCGGTGCATACTTAGGCTTATATAGTAAAAGTTATCCAAAAGGATATAGGTTAGGCCTAGAAAGAAAATATTTTATAAAGGAAAGGAGAAAGTTCAAAAATTATCTTTCAGGCGAGGGAGTTTTCATTAACACATCACTTAGAGATCGGACTTTTTTCGATTCAACCCCTAATATTACAATAATTGACACTTTCAAGATCAATAAAAAAACAGGAACCTTTAATTTAAAAATAGGGAGCCAGATAATAAGCTCTCGTGTTGTTTTTGAGTTTTCTTATGGACTTGGTATTCGCTATCGCACAATTAAACATAAAGAGAGAAGTATACCCTACAATCCACCGTTTAATCGGGGGTTAAATGGCTACGGGATAGAAAAACTGGAAGGCTCGTCGTGGTTGATTGTAGTGCCCTTTAATGTAAAATTCGGCTATGTGTTTTAAGGAAGAAAGCTAAGGTTTAAGTCTCTACCCGATTGGCTGTTGTAATTTATTTTTTGGGCGTGGCGTAAATATTTATGGTTTGTTTATACTTTGTAATGTCTTTTGTATCAATTAGTTTTTGAACTTTAGCATTAATATTAAAGTCTTCGAAATAATGTACATCATAACCAAGTTGCTCAATCACTTCATATAATTCAATTTTTTCGGCATCGGAAGACCCGCCAAAACTTTCAGCGATAATTGTTGGTTTATAAACGGTGATCAAATCTTTGATTGATTTTAATATTTTTTTGTCGTAGCCTTCTGCGTCAATTTTTATGAAAGAGAACTTAGCCAACCAATCATTATAATTTTCTTCAAGAAAATTTTTTAGGTTAACACCTTTGATTTTATGTGGATAGATAAATTTACCGTGTTTACTTTCTTTGGTCTTAGATATTCCACCGTTACTAAAAGAAGCCTCAGATGAGATGAAGTAAAATTCTTTTTCTCGTTCAGATATGGCATAAGGTATCGGTTCAATATTCGTTTTGTCTTTATTAAGAGAAGCGTTTTTTTGAAGTATTTTAAATACATATGGATTTGGGTCAAAGCCAAGAGTCAAACCTGAAGCACCTGCTGCAAGTGCAATAGGGACTGTTGTGTCGCCGATGTTTGCACCTATGTCAATAGCTAAATCGCCTTCTTTAATAAATTGTTTGAAGAATGCAATACTATCTGAACATATTTGAAGAGTGCCAGTAAGTGGATTATCCCAATTTGCAAATTCTACAACACCGATGTCTTTTAAATGAAATTTGTCAACTTTAGGTGGATACTCTTTGGTAATACGTCTTGCAATTTTCCTTCGTAAAGATGCCTTCAGATATTCAAGCATTTTGAACTAAGGCTTTTTTATAGCAGCCAACAACAAATTTATGCCATTGTCTGCTATTCCAGATTACTATTAGCTGAAAAAACAAGTACAGAGATAAATTTGACTAAAAGCCCCGGATACCTGTAGGAAGAAGGATTGAAGGAAACACCAACTTGTCAATAACATAATTATCTTTTTGCTGGCTGTTTCCTCTTTGTCTCCCTTTAAGACCAATGGCTGTTCTCCTGTGCGTAGATGGTACTAACCGTAAGCGGCCAGGACTTTAAGAAGATCCAGGCTTTATAGTGAACTCTCCTGTTTTATAACCTCATTTAAAAAGTGAAGGTTACTTTTGCAATGATCATGTCTGAATCACTTTATCAAAAATATGAAGCAGTTATTGGGTTGGAAGTTCATGCGCAACTTGCAACCGAGAGTAAATTATTTTCTGGTGATAGTGCTTCGTTTGGTGCAGACCCCAATACCAATGTAAGTCCGATTACTTTAGCTCACCCTGGAACTTTACCTAAGACAAATAAAAGAGCAGTTGAATATGCAATTCGGATGGGGTTAGCATGTAACTGCGAAATTGAACGCTTCAATTATTTCGCTAGGAAAAATTATTTCTATCCTGATCTTCCAAAGGGTTACCAGGTTTCTCAACATACTACACCAATTTGTAACGGTGGATACATTACTATAAGAACAAACGAAGGAGAAAGGCAGGTGCAGTTGAACAGGATTCACATGGAGGAAGATGCCGGAAAAAGTATTCATGATGCTGATGAAAATTATACTTGCGTTGATTACAACAGGGCTGGTGTTCCGCTTATAGAAATTGTTACAGAACCTGATATGCACACTGCTGAAGAAGCTTACCAGTATGTAACAGAAGTTAGAAAACTTGTAAGATGGATAGATGTATGTGATGGAAATATGGAAGAAGGAAGTTTACGCTGCGATGCTAATGTTTCAATACGCTTACGGGGTGAAACTGAACTCGGAACTAAAGTAGAAGTTAAGAACCTCAACTCTATACGCAATGTGAAGAAGGCAATAGAATACGAAATAGAACGAATGATGGAGATGGCAGAGAGGGGAGAAATCATCACGCAGCAAACACGAAGTTTTAATGCAGAGAATGATACAACTTTTGCCATAAGAGATAAGGAAGAAGCGAATGACTACAGGTATTTTCCAGAACCAGA
>DASVST010000018.1:0-3731 GCA_036387965.1 Segetibacter sp.
AAAAAGACCACGTTTACTTGCCGCCTTCTAATATGTACATGACCATAAAAAACAATCGTTTATACCTAAGACCCAGGATTGTAGAAGATAGTACAGGAAACTGGTCTATAAATATCTTTTTGGAATCACTTGCAAAAGATAAAGGACGTCAAGCTATTGCTGTAATATTGTCCGGGGGCGGAAGTGACGGCGCTAAGGGTGCTTTTTCAATAAAAGAGGCAGGCGGTTGTGTAATAGTACAAAAACCTGAATCTTGCGAACATTCATCAATGCCTTTAAATACAATTAGAACAGGTATTGTCGATCACATACTAATGCCTTCTGAAATGCCCGATGCTATACTAAAGCACACAAATGCTATTCTTAAAACAGGGAATATGAAAAATAACTTTATGGAGACGGGGAATAAATAACCTAAACATATCATAAGAAACGATAATATTTTTTTTAATTGTTGTTATATATTATTTTTGCTCCCGTTACTTTTATAAAACACACCTCCTGCAAAATTTATCTAACCAGTTCAACAGCATCTTAATAGCAGAAGATGATAATGATGATTATCTCTTTTTTGCAGAAGCACTTGATAAAGTTGCGCCGGATATGCGCCTTCACCGCGCCAAGAATGGGCTTGAGTGCATTAACATGATCAAGGCTGACACTTACGACCTTATATTCCTCGATCTTAATATGCCTATTAAAAATGGGCTTGATTGTTTAAAATATATTGAATCACATAGCCCTCCCCTCACCGCCCCCGTTATCATATATTCTACGTCGCATTACTTAAGAGATATTGATGCTTCGTTTAAAATGGGTGCCCATTATTACATAATAAAGCCTGCCGATGCAGATCATTTGCCGGATGTTTTAAGTGATGTATTTGCCCGTTTTCGAAAATGTATGGAACGTCCGAAAAAAGAAGAATTTGTTGTTGGACTCGAAAGCAACAGCCAGCTATACTAATATACATCTAAGTAATTATGATATAAGAAATTAGCCGTTGCAGGCATGATTTTTTATAAAATTAATTACATTGCAAACCCATTTACCCCATGAAAGCAAACCACGATATAACCCCTGAACAAGAGCCTTCTAAGGGCAAACTTAAAAGCAACGCTCCCTTTATTTTTTCTATACCACGCCCATACGAAGATGGATTGGTGGAAAGAGATAAAGACATGTACGTAAAGGTGCAGAAGCTTCAGCAACGTTACCAGGATGTTAGGCAGCAGCTGCTTGAATATGCTCAACGGCATGAAAGACGGTGCCAGCAAACAAGAAACGCTATAGATACAAGTTTCTCACTGCTTAACAGGTATTTTCAGCGCAAGCAGAAAGACAATGAGTCGTTTAGTTAGCAACCGTAAACATTATTCACCCCAATTTTTTGATAATAAAAAAAGCAGTTCTTTTTTAAGATCTTTCATTGAAATCGGCTTAGTTAGAAAGTAGTCAGCCCCTAACTTTTTTGTTTCTTCAATTTCGAGAGGCATTTTCGATGTACTATAAATAACTAATGGAATAGATGATAAGGCTGGAATTTTTTTTACGTGTTTCAGGCATTGCTTCCCATCCATCTTTGGCATGTTGAGATCTAAAAAAATTATGTCGGGAAGAGGAACGTCTTCGTTCTTAAGCATTTGCAAAGCATCAGTACCACAACTGGCGGTTGTACATTTTATGGAGGGATCTATTTCTGCGACTGCCTCTAAAAATAGAAGCCTGTCATCAGGGTCGTCATCAACCATCAGAACGCTTTTTATCAACATACATAAAGGGTTTAAGGGCAGGGTGTATAAAAGTATGGAAAATAAAACAGATACTTTATAAATACTTTCTATATGTGTTGCTGCTATCTTTAATTACTTAATCTTATATTTCACCCCATCATCTTAATAGAATCACTTAAAAGAGATGTACTTTTAAAGTACCTAGTTCAAAATACCAAAGGATAACACCTTATGAATAGAAAAGTAATATCGGGTGATGGAAGCAGCAAATTATTGCCCATCGTTGCAATTGGTGCTTCAGCGGGCGGGCTTAAGGCGATGAAAGAGTTTCTTGAAAACCTGCCCGATCGAACGGGAATGGCTTATATATTCATCCAGCATCTCGATCCCACTCACGATAGTTCCCTTACTCCCATTCTGCAACGCAGTACAAAAATGAATGTTACTGAAGTTGAAGACATGGTAAAAATAGAGGCAAATCATTTATTTATCATTCCACCGGATAAGTCCATGACCATCGCTGACGGTGTATTGAAACTTAGTGACCGTGCACCAAGGCCTGTAAAACATTCTCCGATAGATTACTTTTTTTTATCGCTTGCCGAAAACAAAAAAGACACTGCTGTTGGTATTGTGCTGTCGGGTGCAGCATCGGATGGTGCAGTTGGTTTAAAAGCTATAAAAGTAGCAGGTGGTCTAACCTTTGCGCAGGATGAATCAGCCGAATTTCAAAGCATGCCAAGAGCTGCGATTGCAGAAGGCGCTGTCGATGCAATTCTATCTCCTAAAGCAATGGCAAAGGAGCTGGAGAGATTAAGCAAGCAGTCGGGATTGGTTCATGCATTGATAAAAGATGAAGTTGAAACAAACCTTGACGATGATGATTTTGAAGATCAGCAGAGGTATAACACTGAGAATATTAGTCCTGTTTTGCAGTTAATAAAAACAGGAGTAGGTGTTGATTTTACCCATTATAAAGAAAACACGATCAGGCGGCGAATTATAAGGCGCATGATCTTAAATAAATTTGAAAAACTTACCGAATATCAGGAACACCTGAAAAAGAATCCTGATGAAGTAAGCCTGTTGTATAAAGACCTGCTAATAAATGTAACACACTTTTTTAGGGATGCAGAAACGGTGGATTACCTTAAGAAAAATGTTTTACCAGAACTGGTTAAAACAAAATCAAAAGGAAGTCCGCTTCGCATATGGATAGCCGCATGCTCAACCGGCGAAGAGGCTTATTCACTGGCAATTTTGCTGCTTGAAGTTCTTGGAGACGAGGCTGCAAAGGTGCCCATACAAATATTTGCCAGTGATTTAAGTGAGCATGCAATTGCCAAAGCAAGGGTTGGTGTTTACACCGTTGGCGATGTTATGCAGGTGTCCGCAAAGCGGCTTCAACGGTTTTTTGTAAAGGTTGATGGGCATTATCGTATAGTCAAGCAGATAAGAGATTTGTGTGTATTTACGCCACACAATGTTTTTAAAGATCCTCCTTTCTCCCGAATGGATTTGATTAGCTGTTGCAACCTGCTCATTTACCTTGACACTTTCTTGCAAAAAAAGATTCTTACCAACTTCCATTATGCGCTAAACAAAGATGGTTTTCTTGTTGTAGGAAAATCTGAAACAACAGCCAGTTGCGGTACGCTCTTTACGCACCTAAACAAAAAGGCAAAGGTATATCAAAAGAGAAATGACGTTAATTCAAAAGCGTCATTCGACCTTGGTTATATTGCGCCTGATGCAAAAAAAGCAGAGCAAACCATCTCTAAAAAGATTGAGGTAATAGAGCAGATCAACCAGAACAATTTAAATAAGGTTATCGATACGTTGTTGCTTACTGAGTACATTCCGCCTGCAGTAATCATAACATACGATATGGATATTGTGCAGTTCAGGGGATCTACAGGAATGTTTCTTGAACCTTCGCCGGGCAAAGCAAGTCTTAGCCTTTTTAAAATGGCACGCGTAGGGCTTGCAATTGAAATT
>DASVST010000019.1:0-4270 GCA_036387965.1 Segetibacter sp.
GTCCCTAGCAGATGTAAATAGAATTCGTACAAGAGCAGGGCTTACACCTTTAGCAGCTATTACAAGTGTTAATACAATTTATCTTGAAAGAAGAAAGGAACTAGCTTTTGAAGGATTCGGAATTCATGATGCACGTCGATTTAAACGTTCGATAGACGGTCTAGCTTGGAATCATAATTCACTGGTATTTCCTATACCTTTCCGGGAGATGAATGCAAATCCTAATCTGGTGCAAAATCAGGGATACTAACTTTAATTGTTTGTTTTACTTAAGCCCGGTCTAAAGCCGGGTTTTTGTTTTTACCCCCTACAGTTGAAAAGTTTGTTAAGTCACAAGCTTAAATTAAAAACCTCATCAAGCATAACCATACTTGATGAGGTTCCTTTATCTTTTTGCGTTGAACCCAGGGCACACTTCAGTTATAATGTTTTCAATACATCATTCATACTTCTCACTGCATCTGCCGCTTTATTAAATGTTCCTTGTTCCTGTTCGTTCAACTTGTAATCAACTATTTTCTCCCACCCGGTTTTGCCAACTACAACAGGAACACCAAGGCAAATATCGCTTTGGCCATATTCTCCTTCAAGGCTCACTGAACAGGCATACAATCTTTTTTCATCACGTACAATGCTTTCTACTAAAGCAGCACCGGCTGCACCGGGAGCATACCAGGCGCTGGTACCAAGTAACTTCGTTAGTGTAGCACCACCAACCATAGTGTCAGATACTATCTTCTGTTGTTGCTCTTCGCTTAAAAACTCGCTAACAGGAACACTATTCCAGGTTGCATATCTAATTAGGGGAATCATAGTTGTATCGCCATGGCCGCCAACAACTACCGCATTTAAATCGTTAGGGCTGCAATTTAGGGCAGCACTTAAATAGCACTTAAAACGTGCACTATCTAAAATTCCCCCCATACCAATAATGCGATTCTTGGGTAATCCGCTACTTTGCTGGGTGAGGTAGGTCATTGTATCCATTGGGTTGGAGATGACTATGATGATAGTATCAGGAGAATACTTCAATAAGTTCTCTGTAACACCCCTCACAATACCAGCATTGGTTCCGATGAGTTCTTCCCTCGTCATACCTGGTTTACGTGGCAAGCCGGAAGTTATTACCACAACATCGCTGCCTGCAGTTTTAGAATAATCATTTGTACTACCTGTTATCCTTGTATCAAAGCCAAGTAAAGCGGCCGTTTGAGTTAAGTCAAGGGCTTTACCTTCAGCAAATCCTTCTTTAATATCAAGTAAAACCAATTCTTCCGCCAGTTCTTTACGTGCAATATTATCTGCACAGGTAGCACCAACTGCCCCGGCACCAACTACTGTAATTTTCATTGTATTAAGTTATGTTAACGATATTATTTTCCGTGCAAAGGTATGGGATGATGAGAGGAAAATTCATCAAACATTATGATTAAATCAGTAACAAAAAAGCCTGCTATAGAGCAGGCTGTATAACTTTTAGAGAGGTTTTAGAACCTTTCTAACCTGCTAAAGAAGAAGCTTCCTACTATCTCAGCATTTTCATCACTATCACTTCCATGTACCGCATTTTCACCTACTGATGATGCGAAATTCTTTCTTATAGTACCCTCATCCGCCTGCGCAGGATTTGTAGCTCCTATTAATTTTCTAAAATCAGCTACAGCATTTTCCTTTTCCAGAATTGCAGCTACAATAGGTCCGCTACTCATAAACTCAACTAACTCACCATAAAAAGGTCTCTCTTTATGCACTTCATAGAACTGGCCAGCTTGTTCTGTTGTAAGCTTTGTCCATTTCATCGCTTTAATTGAAAAGCCAGCCTTGACGATCTGGTCTAAAATTGCACCTGTATGTCCCTTAGAGGTGGCATCAGGTTTTATCATTGTAAAGGTTCTGTTACTCATATACTTACTTATTTTCGCCGCAAAAGTAGGGCGATATAGTTTAAACAATCATAAAAAAACCCGTAAATATTTATCTCTCTAAATTTCTTTTGAAGTTCTTAGGTAAATAATTGACTTTTGCCGCCTTCTATGCAAGAAATACAAGCATTTTATTCGCAATTGAATAATCCTCAAAAAGTGGTCATCACGACTCATCAGAAGCCGGATGGTGATGCGATGGGATCTTCGTTGGGATTATGTCATTTTTTGCAGGGGCTTGGTCACACTGTAACAGTCATTTCTCCTACGAACTGGGCAAGCTTTTTAAAATGGATGCCTGGTTGTGAAAAAGTAGTCGATTTTGAATTGCATAAAGAAAAAGCAATAAAGATTTTGGAAGAAGCAGAAGTTCTATTCTGTTTAGACTTTAATGTATTGCATAGAACGAAGAATATGGAGAGTCACTTAGCTGGCTTACAGTGCACCAAAGTCTTAATAGATCACCACCAGCAACCGCAGGAAGAAGCATTTACTTTTGGTGTGAGTGATACTAAAAAAAGTTCTACTTCAGAAATGGTTTACGACTTTATTGTTGATAGCGGCAATAAAGAAAAAATTAATACCGATATTGCTGAGTGCTTATATACAGGTGTAATGACTGATACAGGCTCTTTCAGGTTTCCGTCAGCTTCTGCGAATGTTCATAGAATGATAGCTGATTTGAAAGATGCAGGTTTAAGCCATACCATCGTTCATGAAAATATCTATGATAATTTTCTCGAGAACAGGTTGCGATTTATAGGGCATGTTTTACTTAACAGGATGGAGGTATTTTATGAATATAATACTGCGTTGATGGCAGTGACTAAACAAGACCTTCTACGCTTTCATATGAAGACAGGAGATACTGAAGGTTTAGTAAATTACCTGCTCACAATGCAAGGAATAAGATTCGGAGCCTTGGTTATTGATCGTGATGAAGAAAGAAAATGGAGCTTTAGAAGCAAAGGGGATTTTGATGCAAATACTTTTGCAAGAAAAAACTTTGAAGGTGGCGGACATTTTAATGCTGCAGGTGGACGTAGCAGCGACAGCCTCAATACTACAGTGCAAAAATTTAAACAAGTAATAAAAGAGTACGCAGTACAACTGCAATAATTATGAAACAGATACTATCAATTTTAAGCTTAGCCATTATAATGGCTTCATGCAACACTAAGTACGAAAAAACCGCATCGGGATTAACCTATAAAATTGTGGAAGGTGACGGTAAGCAAAAATTAAAGTTCGGAGACATTGTAAAGATCAACGGTATTGTAAAGGTATCCGGTGGTAAGGACACTGTTTTATTTACAACCTATGGTAAACTTCCGGAGTATATTCCAGTTGATACTGCAACAAAGAAATCGCACGATTTCAACGAAGTATTGAAATTCTGCTCAGTAGGAGATAGCCTTATTGTTGTAGCCCAGGTTGACACACTTGTAAAAATGGGTGCGCTACAATATAATGAGGTGTTCAAAAAAGGTGGTCAAATCACAACATCGCTTAAGCTTTTAAAAACTTTTGCTTCGCAGGAAGAAGCTATGAAAGATCAAACAGCAGAAGTAGAAAAATACAAGGTTCAGGAAGTAGCTAATGTTGAAGCTTACCTGAAGAAGAAAGGTGTAAAAGCACTTAAAACAATGAACGGTGCTTTTGTAGAAGTTACAAATCCGGGCGAAGCTTTGAAAGGGACAACGGGTAAACAAGTAACAGTTATGTACCGTGGTTCCTTAATGGAGACGGGTAAAGTATTCGATACAAATATGGATACCAGTTTCGGTCATATTGAACCATTCTCTTTTGTAACGGGATCAGGTCAAACCATTCGTGCGTGGGAAGAAGCATTTCAATATTTTGGTAAAGGAGGAAAAGGAAAAATTTATGTTCCTTCATTATTAGGATATGGCCCTGCGGGACAACAAGGGGTGATACCTCCATATGCGAGTCTTGTATTTGAAGTTGAAGTAAGAGATATCGGCGATGCTCCGAAACAACAACCTCAACAAATGGTTCCTGGTGATCCAAGACAACAGCAACAACAATCACAACAACAACCTGAACAAAGATAATCAGAAGCCCCGAAAGGGGCTTTTTTGTTACCTGAATCCTGAAGGGACTTGAAAACACGTATGCTAAACTCCCATGTAACGATGTTTATCTTTGATGTTGTGAATAAAGTAGGTAAAGATGTTTGATGTAATAATAATTGGCGGTGGTCCGATAGGCTTAGCTTGTGGGTTGGAAGCAAAGAAAGCAGGATTGAAATATTTAATCCTTGAGAAGGGCACGCTTGTGAATTCATTGTATAACTATCCCGTTAACATGACCTTCTTCTCCACAAG
>DASVST010000020.1:0-2216 GCA_036387965.1 Segetibacter sp.
TTTTGAATCGGCCATAACCAAGCATTACTTTAGGTTTAAAGTAAAAGCTAAATAAAAGAGGAAGATCATAAAATGGATGAAGGGTAGTTTTTACTTAATTCCGATATTTTTTAATGATAGATTGAACGAACTCGTTGCGGATAAGTTCAGATAATTTCAAAAGAGTAATCGAGATTAACCATCGTTTTATTATAAAGCAAAAGATAGAAAAGCTTTTTCGGGGATCTGCACATTTGGTGTTTCTTAATTCATTTACAGGTTGTTTTCTCTATAAACTACAACCGTCTTCAAACCGCTTATAAAAGCCGGCAACACCACTTTTAATTTTTAACCTGAAGTTTAATGCTTTTATGAAGTTCTTAACGAACCCGGTGAAACCCTTTATTGCAGAGGCTTTCAGAGTTGTTTTAACCTTAGTTAACATGATGTCTTCTACCATTCATCAAAGCAAACATAAAAGCTCCTTCACTTAGTCACAATTAGCTTGAATACCTATAATCATGCTGCTACTTTTGACTTGTCAATTAAAAAATAAAGACATCAAAACAAAAAATAAATAAGCTAAAACTAAAGATCATGAAAAAATTACTTATCGCAGCATTACTAACAGTAACAGTAGCAACCAGCGCTTTTGCAGCAGACGAAAAGAAAGTTAATGGAAATATTCTCAACGCTTTTGAGTCGGAATTTGCAGAAGCAAGTAAGGTACAGTGGAGTGTAAAATCAGAGTACATAAAAGCTTCATTTGAAATCGATGGAGTAAAGACAGATGCTTTTTATAACCACAAGGGGGAGTCTATCGGGTTGAGCCGTAAGATAACGTTAGAAGATCTTCCTGTTCAGGCTAAAAGAACATTTGCAAAAAAATATTCTGACTACACAGTAAAAGAAGCAATCAAATTCGAAGGAAATGAAGAGACTGCTTTTTATGTTTCAGCTGAGAATGAAAAGCATTCTATTATTTTAAAAATCACAAGCGCAGGAGTATCGGTTTATAAAAAAACTAGCAAGTAAGATTTACTACATATAAAATTCAATAAAAAGCCTTAGCAGAAATGCTGAGGTTTTTTATTGTCCTCGATATGCTCTAACATATAAATGAAAAACCTCCTCACCAAGGAAAGGTTTGACTCATTATAGCAGGCTAACCCGGAAAATGTATTTCAATGTTAGTACCCTGCTGTTCAGGTGCTGTGATATGAAAGTGCCCCTTTAATAATTTTACCCTATTCTTTATACTCGATAATCCCACACTAGGTTTCACTTTATTCATCTTAAAGCCTTTGCCATTGTCTTTTATAGTTAAGTAGATCAAATCACCTTTTACTTTCAGCAATATATCCACGCGGGTTGCCTCAGCGTGTTTGAGTACATTATTTATAGCTTCCTGTATAATCCTGTAAATGTGTAATTTTTTATCTGTTTCTAAAATACTTTCAATACCAGGTTCAAGATCAAGATTAAAATTAATGGCACCCGTTGTTTTCATAGCTGATATGAAAGAAGTAATCGCGTAGTTTATTCCAAACTCCTGAAGATCGAAACTTACCAATGAGTATGATAGTTTCCTTATTTCATCAATTGCTAACTTGAGATTTTGCGAGCACAGATCGAGTAACTCTTCTTTTTTATTGCCTTTTATTGCTGCGTCTACATAAAATTTACTTACAACAATAATCTGGCTAATGTTATCATGCAGCTCTGAGGCTAAAAATTCTTTTTCCTCTTCTTTTGCATGTGTTATTGCATCGGCAAGTTTTACCTCTTCTGCCTGATCTTTACTAGTGCTCTTTTTAAAAAGTACAAATACACTATTTATAGGTGGCTGATGAAGAAAATTGTTTACAGAAAGATCCAACCAAACCATTGAACCATCTTTGTGTTTTATCTGCGTTACAGCAGATGCAGCGTGTCCTTTTTCCTGCAATAATAATTCGTGGTGTTGCTTTGATGCAGGAATGTCAATTGTTTGAAAAAAATTGAAGGCGCTTATTCCAACCACTTCTTCCGGCTCGTAACCCGTTATCTGTGTAACATGTTTGGAGCAATAACTGATTACAGCTTCATTATTCAAGAGTACGATTGCTTGACTTGACCTGGTTAATACTTCATTAAGCACAGCATCAGAAAGTCCATCTTCATTTTGGATGGCAGAATAATTATTATAGTTCATGTTGTGTTACATTAAATGATGTTAGTTCCAGGCACAACCTGTT
>DASVST010000021.1:0-8509 GCA_036387965.1 Segetibacter sp.
TTGTAGAGACAAAGACGAAGGGAATAGCCTTGTCTTTTAAGAAGTTATCCTTGTTGATGATCTCTTTCATTTCTAAACCAGTCATTCCCGGAAGATCTACTTCTGAAAGGATAATAAATGGCTTTTCACTTGTAGCATATAAATAGTCTAATGCCTGCTGACCATCCTGGAAAAATCTTATTTCATTTTGAACATCTATCGTTTTAATGACATGCGCATAAAACTGCCTTGCTTCGTCATCCGCATCCACAATTAATATGGGTCCTTCAGTCATTTCCATTCTAACTTACGTGTTACTTTCTCAACACTTTGAATCATCAAGGTTCGAGGTTGTAAGATATCCTATCAAATTATTTACGTTTTTTGTTCAACCGGGTATCTTCGCTGAACTGGTCGTGCTGGAGTATAAGGTCATGAACAGTCTGGGCACGATCAGCGGCACTTTTTGCTTTTTCGCGAAACAGCTTTGCATCATCATTCTTATTCAGGTGCTTATAATGGTCGGCAATGTTGTTCATTAATAAGTTTACTTCTTCAAGTGCACGCATAGATTGCCACATCTTGTTTTCCACACTCTCAGTTACTTCTGCCGCTAAGGAGCTTGCTGTGTATGCATGCCCTGTGTGGCATCTAAATCGGATCATATCAGCTTCCGCCAGCCGTACCAGTGTGCCTGCACATTCGGGACAGGTAAATGGCGTAAGCTCGCCCATGTCCATTATACCCATTTCAAAAGCATTGTCTTTGGTGGCTATAACAACCTCCATTTCGAGCCTCTTTAATTCCTCCTCTGTCAATTTGTTTTTGTGAGGTGCCGGCTCTTTTACAAGACCTGCGATCAAAGGTCCCATATCACTTGCAGCTACCGTATAATCGGCATCCGCGTATTGCAGCACATTTTTAGGTAGCTGCGGTTGTTCAGCATCGTCGGGCTTTTGAACAATGGCAATCCCTTTCTGTTGTTTAATTGTCCAGAGTCCCGATGCGCCGTCATCTAACAAGCCGGATAAAATGATACCAATAACCCTTGAGCCATATACATAAGCTGCCGAACGAAACAGCGCATCTATTGCAGGGCGGAAGCGATTTTCTTTTGGCCCTTTTTTTACCACAACCCTGCCTTCCTGTAAAAGCATATGGTGATCGTTAGGCGCTACATATATTTTTCCCGGCTGTATTTCTTCTCCATCGTCGGGCAGCACGGCCTCTATATCGCAGGCCTTTGTCAATATCCAGGGTAACCGCGTTTCGGAGTAGGAGGGCACATGTAGCACAATGAAAATTGAGCCTTTAAAATCTTTTGGAAGACCTCTCACAAGCTCCTTTAAAGCTTCTACACCACCTGCTGAAGCTCCTACCACTACAATATCCCGTACATTCTCGTTGTTTTTCTTAGAATTGAACATAACTCGCTACTTTGAAATTGTTTGATTGTCTCGTTGATGCCTGCAAATTTTATTCCTTCAGTTGTGGCACGACTTTAATTATTTCGCCTGCTGATTTAAGTCGCACAAAAGTCGATCAGATCTTCACTGCTCAACACTTACTTATCCGCTGCTGTTGCAGAATACCATGTTAGCTGTAATTTTACTAAAGTATATTGTTTTATTTTTTGTTCTAAATGCCACAAAGTATTTCAAAAGTAATAATTGAAAAATGGCTTAAAGCTTGGTCTTTTTCTCGTGAGTTGCCCTCGCCAACAAAATTTAAATCAGGTTTTAAGGTTGACGTTGGCTATGAAAAACAAAAAGCCCGTTATGTATTTCCAAATTTCAATGATGATTTTATAAACCTGGCGAAGTCTATTGTTGAACCTTGGGTTTTTCTGAAAGTTTGTGCTGCACCTGGCGAACTTAAATATGTATTACCTCAAAGGTGGGAGATTCAACCCCAGGGTTATATGATGACCTGCTTTCATAGGATGGCTGATAAACCTGTGCGTTTAGATGCTGCATATAGATTGAAGTTTGAAGTTTACAATTCCACATATCTTGTCCAAATAATTAACACGCATGGAGAAGTGGCAGCATCGGGAAGAGTTGTTTTAGTTGATGATCTGGCGATTTATGATAGGATTTCGACTGAAATAAATCATAGAAGAAAAGGACTTGCCACTCTCTTAATGAATGAACTTGAAAAAATAGCTTTATCAAAGGGGGTTTATAGAAATATTTTAGTGGCTACGGAGGAAGGGAAATCGTTATATCAATCTTTGGGTTGGGAACTTTATTCTTTATACACTTCGTTTGTGATTCCCGATTAATTTTCTCCTTCAGACTTTAAAATTTCTGCAGACCTGATTGACATAAAATCGTTTAGCTGTAGTGTCCTTTAGTGCAGTAATCTGTCTCCTATGAGTTTTTCGAATACTTTCAGAACACCAATAACTTGAATGGGTTCTGATTTGTATGTTCGATAGTCGAAGAACTTGACAGCTGCAATCTCGTTGCATGGCTCAATTTCTTCGTTAAGCTCATATAGATAACAATCTTGCTCCATTATTACGTTTCGCTTTTCACCGTAAGCAGGTGCGGATATATGACAATAAAAGGTCAGCAATGTAGGATCAAGCACAAGATTAAGTTCTTCTAAAATCTCTCTTTGCAAAGATTGCATTGAGTCTTCTCCAATATCAATTTTCCCACCGGGCAAATACCATGCATGTTTATTATTGCTGAAACCTAAAAGCATTTTGTTGTCTTGGATTACAATTAAACCTGCTGTTGGCAATGAGATATTTTCTTGCATTTTGCTTTTGCGTGCTTCCAAGTATTACTCCCAAATTCGTTTAATACGAACTAATTCTTTTTTATCAGGTATTAAAAGTTCAAATACGTCTGGATTTGTAAGATTTTTCCATTCATCAAATCCGTACTTCGTATTGTAATACCGTAACATCAGGCACATTATATTTCCGTGAGTCACTACCGCGATACTTTTTTCTGATCGTTCAAATAAATCGTTTATTACAGAAATTCCCCTTTCCATTGCTTCCGATGAAGTTTCACCACCCGGCAATCTCATTTCGCTGTCCTTAAAAGTGTCATATAGTCTTTCCTCCCAGTTGTTTAAAACCTCTGAGGATAAAATTCTCTCACATAATCTCGCATCCGTATTTACTTTCAGATTTATTTTTTGCGCCAATGGTTCAATCGTAGCAATCGCCCTTTCATATGAGCTTGAAATTATATAATCAATTTGCTTCGAATATAAAAAGTCTCCCAATTTGTAGGCTTGTTCACGACCTTCATTTGTTAGTTTAGCGTCTGGTTCCTGACCATCGGCTTTACAATGTCTGATAAGATATATACTTTTAAATGAGTTTAGTTTCATAATAGTATCGCTGATATAGCATTTGCACCTAACGAATTAAGACTTGCTGATGTACGGGCATTAGTATTCCGTCAGCTTGAATGTAGTAAAGTTTGTTTATAGAAGTAATTGGTTTAGCGCTTGTTATTCAGCCGGAATATTGACAAGCTCCAGTTGTGCGTTCGTTTTGCTAAGCATTATGAAAGCCTGGCTTATAATTTTGCGATCCATCTTGAAATGGTCACTCAGTCGTCTTATCAGGTCTTCCTCTTTAATAAATGTTTTTAGCTTTTCCCCGTTCTTCAGGATGTGAATATTATAAGGAATGTCCTCACTATCAAACCTTGTTGGCACCTTATTTATAATCTTGCGAACAATAATTCTATCTGAAAACAATCCATCTTCACCATAATCCCTACTTGCCGTTTTCAGGTAATCTGTTGTGTTAACAGGAATGTCTGTAAAGTGATAAAGGTATGGCTTGGGGTGTGGATAGTTCTCTATTATATATTCTTTTGATGAAGTAGGTGTGCAGCGATACTGAACCGGTAAATTATGCGAAACCGTAACAGCTTCTTCAATAACCGGAATAGGCGCATATGTAGGGTAGCCTATATCAATAATGTATTTCTTATTGCTTATTATGATTACAATAGCGGAATGAACACCACTTTTATCAATTATTTTGTTGATAGTCAAGTAGCCATCAAATCCTAAATTCTGCAAAAAACAAAAAAAAGCCCAATTGCTTTCGTAACAAGTTCCACCTGTGCCGTATTCAAAAGCAGAAGTCCAAAATTCATTCTCTAATCGCAAACAATTTATGTCCTCATCACACAACTTTTTTTTGATGATTTTAGATACACTTTCCCATGGTACATTAGTACAATAAGCGGTCATTAATTCCTGTAAATATTCAAGTGTTGGGGGGGATCTTTTTACTTTTAAATGTTGTAAGATGTTCTCTGTCATACAGGTATTTAAATGACGTACAACGAACGGTATTTCTGCAGTAGCAGAAGTTCGTGTTACGTCAGCTTAAATTTAGTACTAAAGTTGAAGAGAATTATTATTGCTCAGCACTTATTCGCCAGCCGCTATTGCAGAAATACCATGTTAGCGGTACGTTGTTCTTTCTTTCAGCCCTTATGTGTCAATTTAAATATGATTAAGTTGTTATCACCCGCACCATATTTTTTAAAATTAAATTTCTCCAAAAGTCTTGTCGAACTTTGGTTTTCGGAGTGAGTATATGCTTCTATTGATTTTAGTCCGATCTGTTGAATTCCAAAGTCAATTACTTTTGAAGTTGCTTCCTGCATTATTCCTTTTCCCTGAAAGCCGGGTAATAATTCATACCCAATTTCTGCCTTCGAATTGTCGTCCGAAAAGTCAAATAAACAGATTGTTCCAATTAGTTTGTCAGTACCGTTGAACGTAATTGCCCAATAAACTGAATCGTTCCTTTTGATGTTTTCATTAATAGTCTGGATGAAATTCTTTGCGTCATCAATTGATGTGCTTGGCTTCCTGCCAAGATATTTGTTCACGTTGTCGTCCGAACGCAAAGCAAATATTTCTTTGTCATCACTGCTTATGAGTTGCCTCAATGTCAGTCTTTCTGTTTTCAAAACTGGAAATGGTGTAAAAGTTTTGCCCGTCATTTTTTACTGAATAAAATTGTTCGTTTTGTCACGCTTTACAATGATTGCTAACGTTAAGTGTTTATGAAGTTGTGGTATTTGAAAACCTTCGGTTCAATCAGCCACAAAAGAAAAATAGTGATTTATAGTTGAAATGCTTAACCTTCAGCAACAATTTTATTGCCACACGGTTAGCGGGAGTTATTCTTTTTCGAATTTAAAGATGTCGCCATTTTTTTGTGCGACTTTACCATTATATTTTATTAAGCCTATTTTACCGTATCCGCCATATGGAACGCAACATTGGTTGTTTTCGCGGATATAATTTATAACTAAGGTATCAATGTCAGTATGCGTTAAGCGTAAGTATGAAGTGTCTGCATACTCTCCACTTGCGGTAAACAATCTTTCCGAATCGCACGATACTTCGCTTAACAAATTATCATACTGTCCAATTCTAAAGTCAGGTCGTTTATTCAACTGCAAAGAGTCTAACTTATATTTTGAATTAGTTCCAAATATTAAATTTTGTTGCGTTGCTTTATCTAACAGTCTAAAAACAATTGGATCAGAACAAGTTGCTTTCCAACACTTGCCTTCGGAATACAAGAAGAAATTTGTAAAGACAGAATTGTAAGGACTGTCAGATGTTTTAAGGATGTCATAAGAATAGCTTTTATAATTACCGCTAACGAACAAAGCCTTTCGTTGTTGGGATGTTTGAAAAACGTGAGCTCACAACCGGAGCCTGATATTTTTTTATAAGTTGAAGTGAAGAACTAAAGCTAATTATTGATAGTGAACCACAGCCGATGTTTTAACATCCTGCCAAACGTTTTCAGCTTTATGCAGTAGAGTGGTATTCGTTGGTCTAAAGTGTGCCATTGTGCTGATGCTCATTAAAGATATCCTGTTTAACCTATTCCTCAAGCCACTATTGCATAAAGCTGTTGTTAGCAGCTGGCAATTCTGTCTTTTACAGGTATAACCAATTTAAGCCCTGACCAAATTTCGTCAACGGCACAAACTTTTATGTCCACAAGTCCATTTTTTAGAGCTATGTTTCTAACTGTATCTTCTGTTATGTCTGTCGCAATTTTTGATGCTTTTTTAGGCCAAGAAACCCAAATAGTCCCATTTAATTCTATTTCCCTTTTCAATAAATTGATATTTTCTATTAGTTCAAAAGCTTCTTTCGTGAAGTAATGAATTAAATTCTTTTTTGACCTTTTATCAGTTTTGATACTAACGTTTTCAGGAAAGTCATCAAAGAGTTCAAAATAATATTGTGGTTGATTTACCACTCTGATTTTAAAGCCTTCTTTTATGCCCAACTTTCTTGCAAGTGGTGTCCCTGAATAGCCTGCATTTGCCATGGTAAAAGTTATTTAGTTCCCCACTCCCAAAGTCCAAACAAAGTTTTTTTATCGACTGGGTGTCCTGATTGTTTCATACATAAAACAATTTGCCCTCGGTGATGACTTTCGTGTGAAATAATATATCCTAAAAATGCTGTCGGATGTGGTTTAAATCCTTTTAGTTTCCCTTCCTGGAACGCTTTTTCAATCATCTTTGAAAATGCTGCTCCGCTTTTAATCAGTTGTTCAACAAGTATATCTTTTGTGATACTTTCTTTCTCAATTTTTTCAACAGTCGTCAAAAGTTCAGGCAAAGCTTCTTTTAACCACATCAGTCGCACATTATGTATGTGTGCAAAATGTTCAGCGACTGTCCGTCCTTTCGATAATGAAATAGAAGATAAATGTACCTCCTCAATTGAGTTCAATAAGTACAAATCTATTTTATTATTGATTTCCCAAGTCTCAATAATCTGTCGCATAATTTGATTTTTAATGTGGCACTTTGCTTTTCAGCTAACGTTAAAGTGTTTTTCTATGAGTTGTATTACAGTTTTATATCGTTCGTTTTTGCTACTGTTATTTTGTGTTTTGTTGGCGACATGTCACCCCAAAGCCAATTATAATGATTGATCACAGTTTTTGCATCAATGTATGGGCGACTCGCTGTTGTATGACCATCTTCAATTATTGTTACTTTATAATCTCTACCAAGTGCTGACTTAACAGTAGTGTCGACACAAAAATCAGTAGCGCACCCTGTAATATAAAGTTCCGAAATGTTATTCTCTGAAAGGATGGATTGTAGAGAAGTTTTATAGAATGAATCATTTGCAGTCTTACTAATAGTTATATCATTCGGCAATCTTACTAATTCAGGTAAAATTTCCCAATCTTCTGAATTGGGGAAAAAGGACTTTTCTTTTGTGCCATCATGTTGAATAAATATTACAGGATAATGATTGTCTCTAAAATATCCTGAAAGGGAATTAATTCTATTAATAGTGCCTAAGGTGTCATGCCGAAGAGAATAGGGTTTAAAACTTCCTTTTTGCATATCTATTATCAATAAAGCTTTCATCGATTATTTCAAATTAGGTGTGCTTATAAGCTTTCATCTTAATACTTCCAAGTATTTAAAATCAAAACAATATAGGTGATTAGTTACCGTCGATACAGTGAAAATCTTTGTAATTTTCATGCGTTAACGAACACTAGCACCTATGAAAATAATACTTTTTACTCTTACGCTGTTCATAATAACTTCCGTACCCGCACAATCTACTTTTCAGAAAAAGTATGGTACTGCCTCTACACAGGAAACTATTTTAGCATTTTGTGCAACATTCGATAGTGGCTTTGCAGCCACCGGAACTTACACTGATCCAGTGAACCTAGGTTCAAATGGCAAGGTTTTGTTTTATAAATTTAATAAAAGGGGTGAGGTTGTATTGCATAGATATTTTGCTTCTGTTGGGTCTTCTGGACAAACTGGAAGATCCATATCTCAAACGAAAGATTCAGGATATGTTATTTTGAGCATCAATAGTGAAAGAACCAACTCTGCAAGTACTTCCAGCATTATTAAGCTTGATAAGAATTTAAAGGTTGAGTGGGTTAGAACTTTTGGCGGAAACGGCGGTACATTTGCATCTTCTTTAATACTTACTGCAGATGGAGGATTTGCATTTACCGGATTTACAGGTTTCGTGAACGAGGCTTCCCCGAATAGCGGGGTAATTGTAGGCAAAGTTTCAGGTTCAGGATCTTTAGAGTGGATTAAGAAAATCGGACCAACAGCTAGCAATGGGTTTGGTATTGTACAAGATAATGATGGGGGCTTTACTATAACAGGTGGATTCCAGACGAGCGGACCATCCGGTTCCCCTAATCTTACAATTCTCAAGTTAAATGCCGAAGGAATTGTGATAAAGGCAAAACGTTCGAGTGCTTTGGGTATCGGGTATTCCATTCTTAAAACTGCTGACAATGGATATATTGTTGGGGGAACGTTGGAACCTGGTAATGCCGGGTATGTTATGCTTAAATTTAACTCAGATCTGGATGTACAGTGGAGCAAAGTGGTACAAAAAAACGAGGGTTACAGTACTTGCTACGTTGTACCTTTTAGCGAAGGAACTTACTTACTTGTAGGGAGAGACATTTTTAATTTTAATTCAGCCCTGCAATTTTTCA
>DASVST010000022.1:0-3593 GCA_036387965.1 Segetibacter sp.
CTGAATAGAACGAGTTGAAAAGCTTAGCAAGATTGAAAATATAAATAGCAATTTTTGAGGGGTCAAGATCTTTGCCTGCATCTTCAATCGCTGTAGGAAATTGTTCTAAATGAATTAATACCTCTTTCTCTAAAGGCAGCAAGTCATTTGTTAACTGGCTTCCTTGTGGCAGCTCTTTTCGCAAAATGCTTTTTATTCTTGCATGGGTGTATTGTATAAACGGCCCTGTAAAGCCATGAAAATCTATACTTTCTTCAGGGTTGAAAACCATTTTCTTTTTCGGATCAACACGAAGTAAAAAAAACTTTAAAGCTCCTAGCCCGATTATATCATACAGATCATCTAGTTCTTCTTTTGTAAAGTCTTTCACTTTACCCAATTCTTCTGTTTTTTCTTTCGAGATCCTGATCATTTCGTCAACGAGATCATCAGCGTCTACTACAGTTCCTTCACGGCTTTTCATTTTGCCTGTCGGTAACTCTACCATACCATAACTTAAATGATGAATACCTTGAGCATAGGGAGCACCAAGCTTTTGCATAATAAGCTTAAGCACCTTCATGTGGTATATCTGTTCATCACCTATAACATATATGCTTTCTTCAGCCTTAAACTCTTCAAATTTTTGTTGAGCAAGACCGATGTCTTGCGTGATGTATACAGATGTGCCGTCTTTTCTTAAAACAAGCTTTTCATCAAGCCCGTCTTCGGTTAAATCAATCCAAACACTTCCATCTTTTTTTTTAAAAAGAACACCCTTTTTTAAACCATCTTCAATAATATCTTTTCCTAAAAGATAGGTGTTGCTTTCATAGTATGTCTTATTGAAGTCGCTTCCAATCCTTTTATAGGTATCGTCAAAACCTTTATAAACCCAATCATTCATTCTTCTCCAAAGTTCCATTACTTCAGCATCACCTTCTTCCCATTTCTTCAGCATTTCTTGTGTGCTTTTTAAAATAGGTGCTTCTTTTTCTGCATCCTCTTTCTTCATACCTCCGGCAATCAATTCCTCCGCTTGTCTTTTGTATTCATCATTAAACTTCACATAATAATCACCAACAAAATGATCCCCTTTCGTGTTGGTTGTTTCAGGTGTTTCGCCATTTGCAAAAAGCTGCCATGCAATCATGCTTTTACAAATATGAATTCCCCGATCGTTTACAATACAAGTCTTAACCACGTCTTTGCCGTTTGCCTTCAAAATTTCTGAAACACTCCAGCCTAAAAAATTGTTGCGTAAATGGCCAAGGTGCAGAGGCTTATTAGTGTTTGGTGATGAATATTCAACGACAACTTTTTTGTTTGATTCAACTTGTACTCCAAACGATGCTTGACTATAAGAACTGAAAAGAAAGTCTGTCCAGAACGAAGTGTTAATTGAAAAGTTTAGAAATCCTTTGATGATATTATAACTGCTGAATAAGGTTGAATTATGTTGAGTTAAAAAAGCACCCAATTCGTTTCCTATTACCTCGGGAGATTTTTTTAGTTGCTTTATCAATGCAAATAATACAACTGTATACTCTCCTTCAAATTCAGGTTTGGTAATATTAACAAGGATGTCTTTATCTTCAATTTCAATTTTGTAAAGCTCTTGTATGGCTTTGGCTGTAGAGGATTTAATCTGTGAAACAACACTCATTCTTAATTCTTTTGGCTGGCAAAAGTACAATTTAAGCCCCTATCTTCGCGGGCATTAAAAATTGCATGTTGAGAAATCTAATTCTGCAGGTAATAGATTTTTTTTATCCTCTTTTCAGAAAGCTAATGCCTTTGCAAACGTTCAGGTATGCTGCCTGCGGTGGGTTTAATACAGTTCTCGACATTACTTTATTTTTTATTTCTTACAACTTTATATTCGATAAAGAAATGGTGTATGTGGGAGTATTCGCCATTAGCCCGCACATCGCCGCCTTTATTTTAGCGTTTACAATCACCTTTCCGTTAGGTTTTTATTTTAGCAGGTATGTTGTTTTCACTGGAAGCAACATTCGTGGACGCATACAATTGTTCAGATACTTTTTGTTGGTTCTTGCATGTATCGCATTAAATTATATGTTCCTTAAAATATTTGTTGAGCAGCTTAATATTTACCCAACTATATCAAAAGTCCTTACCACAATCGTTGTTGTTTCGTTCAGTTATTTCACTCAAAAGCACTTCACATTTAAGATCAGGAAAATCGAGATCTCACGTCACGATTTAAACAGTTAAGATGAACATATCCGATAAGTTGTGAGAATCTATCACTTTCATAACATCTTCCTTGCCATAATTTCACTTTCTTTGCCCGCAAATCCCTAAGCATGAGCAAAAAAACCATTGCATTTTTAACCGGTGGTTATAGTAGCGAAGCGGTTATCAGCTACAAAAGTGCTATCACAATTGAAAACAACCTCGATAAAGAAAGGTATAATATATATAAGATAGATATTCATCCAACAGGTTGGTGGTACGAAGAAACAGGCGGGCAAAAAGTGTTAGTGGATAAGAATGACTTTACTCTTGTAACAGAGGGACAAAAAATAAAGTTCGATGCAGTTTTTATTGGTATCCACGGAACTCCTGGTGAAGACGGAAAACTACAGGGCTATTTTGATTTATTAAACATTCCTTATACCAGTTGCGACGCAGCCACCTCTGCCTTAACTTTTAATAAAAGATATACAGTTGCTGTTGCTTCTTTTGCAGGAGTTCATGTTGCAAAATCAATTCACCTTTTTAAGCACACACCAGTTACGCCCGAACATATTTTACAACAATTGAAACTACCTGTTTTTGTAAAGCCAAACAATGGTGGCAGCAGCATTGGCATGAGTAAAGTAGTTGAAAGTTCTGAGCTGTCCCCAGCCTTGGAAAAAGCTTTTAATGAAGATGAACAGGTACTTATTGAAGAGTTTATACAGGGGCGAGAATTTACGATCGGAGTTTACAAATCAAAAGGAGTAATAAACACCTTACCTATTACAGAAGTGATAAGTAAAAAAGACTTTTTTGATTACGAAGCAAAATATACTGCCGGAATGAGTGAGGAAGTCACACCTGCAGACGTTGATGGAAGTATTGCGGATCAAATTCGTTCTGCTGCAAAAAAGGTTTACGAAGTATTGAATTGCCGTGGAGTTGTAAGGATAGATTTCATATACAATGAAGTTGCCGGAGAACCATATATGTTAGAGGTAAATACTGTGCCGGGTCAAAGTGAAGCAAGCATTATTCCGCAGCAGGTAAAAGCAACAGGAGGAAACCTAAAGGATTTTTATTCTTCATTAATTGAGGAATGTTTTAATTATTAATTAATTTTCACGAAAGAAATAATATAGAGTGTTCAAATTTTTAACGAATAGGCCTCTTTGGGTAAACATAGTCGCTGCTATAGTCTTAACCACGATTATACTCATGGTGTTTTTGGGCTCTCTTGATTTTCTAACTCAACATGGTAAGTACGAAAAAGTGCCATCAATAGTTGGCAAGAATATAAATGAAGCTCGTCGCATTTTAGAAGCAAAAGGATTCGAAGTTGAGATACAGGATTCAGTTTATATAGACACCGTACCTAAGCTTGCGGTAGTAAGACAATCGCCCGAGGG
>DASVST010000023.1:0-2425 GCA_036387965.1 Segetibacter sp.
GCTGCGATCCAAAGAAAGAAACTTTAGATGCAAAGCTCATTAGTGATTACTATCCCTTAAAGGTGGGCACCTCGCTGCTGTATAGGTTAGACTCTACTGTTCGTGCACCATCTGGTACAGACTTAATTGTACGAAGCTACCAGGCAAGAGATAGTATTGAATCAACATTCTTAGATAATGAAGGACGCCAGTCATTTAGAATGTTCAGGTTTATAAGAAATTTAGCAGGCACCCAACCATGGCAGTTTGCTGCTACATTTTTCGTTACACCAACTCAAAAGTCCATTGAGTATGTTGATAATAATTTAAGATTCATTAAGCTTGTCTCTCCGATAAGAAATAATTATACATACAAAGCACATTCTTACATACAAGCCGACCCCGGCACTTCGCAGTTTAGTTATTTGTACGATTGGGAATATGAATATCAAAACGTGGGTGAACCGTATAAAATCGGCAATACAACTTTCGATTCTACAGTTACTGTTCTTCAGCAAGATGAAACTTTTCCTGAAGGTCCTTTTAATCCTGCATTAGCCGCACAAATAAGAACGTATGGTGTTGAAGTTTATGCAAAAGGTGTTGGGCTGATCTTTAAGGAATTTCTCTACTGGAACTGGCAAAGAAATCCTCCCCCGCCAAAATTTGAAGAAGCGAGTTACGGCATCAAATTAACGCTTCTAAAGTAATAAGCGAATCTCTCATTCGCAATTTATCGTAGCTTTAAAACTCGAAAGAAATTCTAATGAAGAAAACTTTACTCAGCCTTTTGATATTGTTTTTAATTGTTGAAGCAAAAGCTCAATATCCAAAGCTTATTGTTCAATTTAAAGACAAGGGAAGCAACACCTTTTCGCTTGCCAATCCTTCGCAATATTTATCATCAAAAGCCATTCAGCGTCGTACCAGGTTCAACATTGCGATTGACAGTACAGATCTTCCTGTAACGCAACGATATGTTGATAGTTTGAGATTAGCAGGCAATGTTATCATACTTAATAGATCTAAATGGCTTAATCAGGTTCTAATACAAAGTACAGACGCCACAGCTTTAGCGAAGATCAGGAACATGGCTTTTGTACAATCAGTAAACGGAGTGGGTTTTCGTGTTGCTAATAATACTACATCAAGAGACAAGTTCAAGGAAACCATTGAGCCCTTAGCTCCTGCCAATAACAATATCCACCAACGCACTGCTGCAGATTTTTATAACTACGGAAACTCAGCAGGGCAGGTAAAAATACATGAAGGTGAGTTCTTACATAATAAAGGCTACCGCGGCCAGAATATACAAATAGCTGTTCTGGATGCAGGCTTTCAACAATACAGAACAGTAACAGCTTTCGATAGCATTCGTTTACAGGGGCAGGTGTTAGGTGAAAGAGACTTTGTTGCTTTTGACAATAGTGTAAATGAAGATGATTCTCATGGCATGTATTGCTTAAGCATTATGTCGGCTAACTGGCCAGGCAGAATGGTTGGCACCGCGCCAAAAGCAAGCTATTGGTTGGTAAGAACCGAAAATGCTCCGCAGGAATACCCGATAGAAGAATTTAACTGGGTTGCAGGTGCAGAGTTTGCGGACAGTACCGGGTCCGATATGATCTCTTCCTCATTAGGTTATTATGACTTTGACGATCCGTCATTCAACCATACATATAACGATTTCTATAAGAACAGAACTTCAGTAACAAAGGGTGCAACGTTTGCTGCGAAAAAAGGTTTAATCGTTATGAACAGTGCCGGTAATGCAGGCAATAACAGTTGGAAGTATATCGGTTTTCCTGCAGATGCAGATAGTGTATGTGCAGTAGGTGCAGTAAATGCCAGTGGGCAAATTGCAAGTTTCAGCAGCTATGGTTATCCGGGAAAAGTAAAACCAAATATTGTTTCTGTAGGTGCGGGGACAATCATTGCAGGCTTCAATAACCAGCCTGCATCTGGTAACGGAACGTCTTTTTCCAATCCGAATGTTGCAGGATTAATCGCTTGTTTATGGCAGGCATTTCCGACCTATAATAACATGAAGATATTGGACGCAGTCTATAAGAGCTCTGACCGTTATGCTGCTCCTACTGATCGTTTTGGTTTTGGTATTCCAAACTTCCGGAAGGCTTATTTGTCGCTAAAAAAAGAACAAAACATCTCCTTGTATGGAAATGATTGGTTATTCGCAACACCTAATCCTTTCAGCACACAAATTGATGTACGTTTAATCGGACAGGTCAATGGGAATGCAAGAATTGACTTAGTAAATTCAGCAGGACAAGTTGTTGCAACCAAAGCCTTACTAACTGAAATTGAAGAAGTGTATACGAACCTTTTCGATAACTTAGGTGCATTACCAGGTGGTTCATACTTTGTAAAATATACCGACAGCTTGAAGACGCGCTCTATTGAGTTACAAAAAGGAACTTCAATTGCT
>DASVST010000024.1:0-1661 GCA_036387965.1 Segetibacter sp.
TGCTTCATAATGTTCAAAAACTATTTGAAAGTAGCCTGGCGTAACCTGATGAAGAATAAAGTTTTTTCTTCCATCAACATCCTGGGACTAACATTGGGTTTTACTTGTTGCTTTCTTATTGGTTTGTATATACAACATGAATTAAGTTTTGATAAGTACCATACGAACCATCAAAGGATTTATCGTTTAGCAACCCATGTGCAGGGGTCAACTTATGGAGAAGGTATTGCAAAAATTAGCGGTCCGTGGGCACCAGCTGCAAAGCAGGCGATCCCTGAAATAGAGGATTTTACCCGCTTTGTTATGTATGGTCAAGCCTTGATTAAACAAGGCGCTGAACAGATATATGAAGAGGGAGGATTCTTTGCAGATTCTTCAACATTCAAAGTTTTTAGCTGGAAATTAATTAATGGGGATGCAGCAACAGCATTGGCTGAACCTAATGCTGTTGTGCTGACTGAATCACTTGCTCAAAAACTTTTCGGAGACTCAAATCCTCTTGGACAAACGCTTAATATAGGTAACGAGGCTGTTTATAAAGTAACAGGAGTTATGCAAGATCCCCCCCCGAACTCTCACTTCGATTTTTCTTTTTTTGTTTCCTTATCTACTTACAGGAGTGAAGACTTACAAAGCTGGACAGCAAACAATCAGTATTATACTTATTTGCTCTTAAAGCCCGGCACATCCTCCGAAGCAGTAGCAAAAAAAGTAGATAATCTTCTTAACAGTAACCTGACTAAAGAAGATGCTAAAGCTTATACTCCCTTTCTTCAATTGCTGCCAGGTATTCACCTCAACTCAAACCTTTTTCGTGAGATAGGGACCAACTCTGATATAAAAACGATCTACATCTTTGGGTTCATCGCATTCATTATTCTCGTTATTGCGTGCATGAATTTTATCAACCTTACAACTGCAAAAGCTGCTAACAGGGCTAAAGAAGTAGGCGTTAGAAAAGCAACCGGAGCAGGAAAAAGCAGCCTTGTAAAACAGTTCATCCTGGAGTCTCTAATGATTGGAGTAATAGCAGGAATAGTAGCGCTTGTGTTGAGCTCAATTTTCATAACACCCTTTGGTGATTTGTTGGACAGGGAACTCAACTTCAATATCATTGAAAACACAGCTCCTTTTATTTTCCTTTTTGGCTTGATCATTTTTACCTCTATCTTATCGAGTATCTACCCTGCTTTTGTGTTATCATCATTTAAACCTGTCAAGGTATTGAAGGGAAATTTTTCTTTTAAAAGCAACAGCACTTTACGGGCGGGTTTGGTAGTGTTTCAATTCACTCTTTCTATAGCACTCATTCTTGCTGTACTTGTTATTGGCAGTCAAATGAATTACATGCGACAGAAAGATCTTGGGTTCAACAAGGATCAAATTATTACCGTACCTCTCCAGGATAACGGAAGTGTTGCTAAACTTGATCAAATAATAAACAAGGTGAAGGCAATACCAGGCGTTGTAAGTATCTCTGCCTCAAGTAACCAGCCCGGGGGGAACGATTGGGGCATTCCATATGAAGCTGTCGGTTTATCAAAAGATCAACAACCGTCAATGAGATGCCTTGTTGTTGATGAAAACTTTCTTAATACATACAATATTAAAATAGCATCTGGACGTGGCTTCTTAAAGGAGTTTGCAACAGATTCCGGCTC
>DASVST010000025.1:0-1832 GCA_036387965.1 Segetibacter sp.
GCGAATGAAGGCATCAGCGACTTAACAGAAATCAGCTACCAGGATGCAATGAGTTTTATGCAATCGAGTAGTAAACACGGAGCATCACAAAAGACGATAGCCAATTATTTAATCCACATCAGGAAGTTTTACAGCTTCTTAATCACTGAAGGAGAAGTAAAAGAAAATCCGGTAGCTCATATAAAAGTACAAGGCATTAAAAGAAAAATCTATCACGACATATTAACTCTACTTTGTCATATTTAAAGTTCTTTGAAAATTCTTAAAATAGCTTAGTAAAATTTTTTTAGCGAAAGTATCGAAAAGGGAAAAGCAATAAATTTGCTAAAACGTCAAACGCCCAACCTAAGAATAAGCCGGGCGTTTATAAAAAATCTTATGAAGCGAAATTATATAGATTTGCTCTCGTAAGAGAGCGAATTATTTCTTTTCTTTCACCTTTCTCTTTTCTTTTTAAAAGTTCTACCCGCAGTGTTTTCTCGAATGCATCTTGTTATGTGCAAGGGTTGTTCTGTGCAAACCGAAGTAATTGTCAGCAAATAGCAGATGTATCGGGTGATTCAAATCAGCAACGACTGCATCATCTGCTAAGCAAGGCTAAATGGCAAGCTTCATTTCTAATGGATGAAGTTGCAGTTCAATTTGTCAAACAAATTGAACAATTAGAATTACACGATGATCTGCAACTGATCATTGACGAAAGTGGCTTTGCCAAAAAGGGTAAAAAGAGCAAAGGTGTTGCCCGTCAATATAATGGTTCATCTGGTAAGGTCGACAATTGCCAGGTCGGGGTGTTTGCAGCGCTAAATGCCGGTTCTATTACTAACCTTATCAATGCAAAATTATATACACCTAAAAGCGAAACTTCAAAGATTGATCATGCCCTTGATCTGATCAATCATGCAATTGATACGCTTAAATTACCGGTAAAATATGTAAGTTTTGATGCTTTTTATGGCAGAGACTCATCCCTGCTGGCTACTTTAAAGGATAAAAAGATACACTTTGTAGCAGATGTGCCTGAAAACTATCAGATTTGTTTAGAGCGCTTCCAGATGCGTTTACCGAAAGCGCAGGGTACAAAAGGCAGACCTCATATCCATAAAAAGCCAACTCGTCCTTTTATTTCAATACAAGAGTATGCTGTTAGTCTAAAAAAGAAAGATTTTTCCTTCCTGGCAGTAAGGCATGCAAGCAAAGGAAAACTAAAGGCCTGTTTTCATAAGACACCGGTTTATATCATTAATCCCCACACTAAAAAGTGTATGGAATTGATATTGTTAATACGTAAAGATGCAGACGGAACCATAAAGTATAGTTTATGTAATGCACCGCAGGATGTAACATTGAAAGAGTTGGCATATCAGCAAAGTAAACGATACTTCATCGAGCGAAACTTTCAGGACACCAAGCAGGAATTAGGATTGGATGATTATCAATGCCAGTCAGAAATTGCTTGGGAAAGACACATGTCTTTATGCATGCTGGCCATGTTATTTATCAATAAGGAAAAGAGTGAGCACTTACAGCAAGCAGGCATCTATTTAAGTGCCACTGATATTAGAAAGTTGATAATGGCAATAGCTTTGTATAATGAAACTAATCAACAAAGAATTTTCAAGGAGATTTTAGCAAAAACCCAAATGACGAAGGCTAAGGCTAAAAAGAATGTTTATATTAGAATATGACAAAGTAGAGTTAAAATAGTAACTGCCGAAATAAGTAATTTCAACTTCCGTTGAGCTTAACTGTTTCGACCACTTGACATTACCAATATTGTTGATCCTGAAAATGTAAGAAGAGGCAATAAACTTTCTATCCGGATCATTATT
>DASVST010000026.1:0-6900 GCA_036387965.1 Segetibacter sp.
CGGTATTAAATACACCTATAATCAAGGACATCCAAATACAGATAACCCAAAGCTCGCCGCACGTTATTTTCTAAACGCTATTGACCGTGTTGAGGCACTTAAAGAGAAGTACCAAAAAACACTTGATGAACTTGAAAGGAATATTCCGATGGTATTCTCCTTAGCAAACAAGTCATTTGAGAAAGAAATTGAATTGGTGCAAATGAAAAGCGAACTCTCAAAACTCGAAAGAGAAATAGCACTCAGAATACAGGAAAACCAGATGAAACAGAATGGTGCAATGAATGACGATACTCTGGAAGTTAAAGAACACAATAAAAATGACCTAAAGGAAACGCCTGTGATAAACATGGTACCTAATGCTGTTAAACCTATACAGACAGTAGTGGCAATAGTAAACGGAGCAGCAGTAAAGAATAAAGACAATTATCAACAAAGCCAGGAACTGCAATCTCGTACAAGACGCAACAGTAGGTTAAGACTTTAATGATAAACAATGAGTAATAGTATTTATCAAATCAATAAGGGAATCAATAAAAGCATCGAATTTAAAGGATTAAAAGCTCAATACATATGGTATTTCGCCGGTGGTGTAATCGCCTCGCTCATCTTGTTTGCTATAATGTATATCATCGGCATAAATCCTTTTATCTGTATAGGAACTGTACTGGTGGCAGGAACGGCGATGACTATTACAATTTATGCAATGAGCAATGAGTATGGTGAATACGGCATGATGAAAAAGTTGGCAAAGCGCAGCATACCAAAATTAATTAGATCAAAGAACAGAAAAGTTTTCATGCCCAAAAAGCAGTAGATAAAGGCCGAAAACAAAATTAGTAACAGGTAAATAGTGAAGATGGAAAAGCAGTTGAATGATATTTTACCAATTCTTGGAGTGGAGCATGATTGCATACTCTCGAAACAAGGCGATATGACCATAGCGTTTCAGGCTGAGTTACCGGAAATATTCACCTTGTCTGATCAGGAGTATGAAGCCTTTCACCAGGCGTGGATTAAAGCAATTAAAGTATTGCCCAAGTTGTCTGTTTTTCATAAACAGGACTGGTTTATTGACAGTAGATATAAGCCAAATTTTACGAAAGACGACACCAGCTTTTTATCACGTAGTAGTGAGCGTTTTTTCAATGAGCGTCCATTTCTAAATCATAGCTGCTATATCATGATTACTAAAAAGCCTTCAGGTAGAAAATTATCAAACTCCTTATTCTCTAACCTGCTTCGTAGTTCTATCATCCCTGAACAAATGCTCAAACCCGGATTGTTGCAGGATTTCTTAGGTAGTGTTGGACAGTTCAGGCGGATATTGGAAGACAGCGGATTTGTGCAGCTTACCCGGTTAAAGCAGAAAGAACTGCAAAGCCATGAACTCAACATGGGACTGGTAGAGCGGTATTGTTATTTATCAGAAAAGAACGATCCCGTTGTATTTAAAGACATTGAATTCAAAGAGGGCATTCAGATTGGCGATGAGCATTGTCAAATTTACACATTAGGAAACGCTGAGGATCTACCAGCGATGTGTGGTTCTCGTATTAACTATGACAGGTACTCCACTGATAAGACAAAGTTCAGCATTGGCTTTGCCTCAACGCTGGGTCAGCTTTTATCCTGTAATCATATTTACAATCAGTACATCTTTATAGAAGATGCCCACAAGACCTTACAGAAGCTGGAAAGTAAAAGGTTACGGCTTCAATCCCTTTCCGCTTATTCACGAGAGAATACTATTTCGAGAGATGCAACAAATGATTTTTTAAATGAAGCCATCAGTCAGCAAAGACTACCTGTTAAAGCCCATTTTAATGTGCAGGTATGGACTTCCAATAAAGAAGAATTAAAAGATTTAAAGAACCTGGTATCTTCTGCACTTGCGCAAATGGATGCTACGGCGAAACAGGAAACTGCAGGTGCGCCGCAAATTTTTTGGGCGGGTATCCCTGGTAATGAAGCAGACTTCCCAATCAATGACACTTTCGATACGTTTGCTGAACAAGCTGTTTGCTTTCTTAATCTTGAAACTAACTATCGTTCCTCATTAAGTCCTGTAGGCATCCGTCTTGGTGATCGCCTCACAGGAAAGCCGGTACATGTTGATATAAGTGATGAACCTGTAAAAATGGGAATATGCACCAACAGAAACAAATTCATATTAGGTCCATCAGGCAGCGGCAAATCTTTTTTCACAAACCACATGGTTCGCTCTTATTATGAACAAGGCACCCATATCGTTTTGGTAGATGTGGGACATAGCTATAAAGGATTATGTGAGATGGTAGGTGGGTATTATTTCACTTATGATGAAAAGAGCCCAATACGGTTTAATCCATTTTACATAGGGGAGGGTGACAGTCTGGATACGGAAAAAAAGGAAAGCATTAAAACTCTTTTACTGGCATTGTGGAAAAAGGATAATGAAAGTTATAATCGTTCTGAATACGTGGCTTTATCTAACGCGCTGCAGTTATATTATGAGAATCTGGATAAGAATTATGATTTGTTTCCTTGCTTCAATAGCTTCTATGAATTTTTGAAAGATGAATTTGTCGGCATCTTAACCCATGATAAAGTAAAGGAGAAGGACTTTGATATTGACAACTTCCTTTATGTACTACGACCCTATTATAATGGAGGAGAATTCGATTACCTGCTTAATTCAACAGAAAATTTAGAGCTGCTTAAAGAACGCTTTATAGTTTTCGAGTTGGATAATATAAAAGACCATCCGATCCTATTTCCGGTTGTTACGATCATTATTATGGAAGTCTTTATTAGTAAGATGCGAAAATTAAAAGGTATTCGTAAAATGATATTAATTGAAGAGGCATGGAAGGCTATCGCAAAAGAAGGTATGGCTGAATATATTAAGTACCTGTTTAAAACTGTAAGGAAATTTTTTGGTGAAGCCATTGTTGTAACACAGGAAGTGGAAGATATTATTTCATCTCCAGTAGTTAAACAAGCTATCATAAATAACAGCGATTGTAAAATTCTCTTAGACCAATCAAAGTACCAGAACAAGTTTGAGCAAATACAGGAGTTATTAGGGCTAACTGAGAAAGAAAAAGCATTAGTGCTGTCTTTGAATAAAGCCAACGATCCCACAAAGAAGTATAAAGAGGTGTTTATATCACTTGGTGGAATACTTTCAAAAGTTTATCGCACTGAAGTATCTCCCGAAGAGTACTTGGCTTACACCACTGAAGAAACAGAGAAATTGAAAGTGATGCAATATGCGCGAAAGTTTGGTGACATACAGAAAGGAATTGCAGCACTCGCAACTGATATGAGAGAAGTTAAATAAAAGCGATTAAAAAATTATTGAATATTATGAAAAAGTTTCTTTTGATAACCATTGTTGCGTGTTTGGGGACAGCACCATCAAACAAATCATTAGCCCAGGACCCTATAACACTTATTATCAAAGAAGGTATTAAGAAAGTTATTAAAGCAGTTGACCTGCAAATACAACGTCAGCAGAACAAAATTATCTGGTTGCAAAATGCACAAAAGACCTTGGAAAATGCAATGGCAAAAACAAAGCTTACTGAGATAAGCAGTTGGGTGGAAAAGCAACGAACCCTTTATAGAGGATATTTTGATGAACTGCAAAAAGTAAAAAGCATCATTTCATATTATAAGCGTTTAAAAGAAATTACAGAAAAGCAAATCCATTTAGTTGGGGAATATAAACGTGCTTATGGACTGTTTAAACAAGACAAATGGTTTACTGCGAAGGAGCTTTCCTACATGGGCAGAGTGTATGCAGGGATCATCGAAGAAAGCGTAAAGAATATTGACGGATTATTTTTAGTGATTAACTCCTTCACTACACAGATGAGTGATGCCAAGAGGCTGGAAATCATTAATGCCGCCGCCGACCAAATGGACATTACTTACAATGACCTAAAAGCATTTAATCAGCAGGGTATTTTACTTAGCCTTCAAAGAGCCAGGGCACATAATGATGTGGATGTAGTTAGAAAACTGTATGGGCTTAAATAAACGTGTTACCTATAAAAAGAGATTATGAAAAGGCTGTACACTTTACTGTTGATTACGATGTTCTCAACAAGTATAAACGCACAAATGTTTGCTGAATGGTCTCAACAAAAAGCAACACAGAAGAAATACCTGTTGCAACAGATTGCCGGACTACAGGTATATATCGGTTATGTTCAAAAAGGTTATTCTATAGCTCAGCAAGGACTAGACGTTATAGGTGATATTGAATATGGAGAGCTTAACCTGCATAGTAACTATTTCAACTCTTTAGAAACAGTAAACCCAAAGATTAAACAGTATAGTAAAGTAGCTGACATTATTTCCTTGCAGTTGAAGATAGTTAACGTGTATAGAAATACACTAAGGCAGGTAAAGCAAAGCAAAACCTTTAATGCAGACGAGTTAATATATACCGGTGAAGTATTCAGTAGGTTGATTGACGATTGTACGAGTATAATAGATGATCTAACGATAATAATTACAAGCAATCAACTTGAGATGAAAGACGATGAGCGACTTAAACGCATAGATGCACTATGCACCGATATTCAAGATAAATATTCATTTGTACAAAGCTTTGCAAACGAAGCGAAAGATTTAGCTGTTTCACGTTTAAGAGAACAAAAGGAAATTAAAACCAGCCGTGCTTTAAACGGCATAAAATAAGAGTTATGAAAAAAATATTCGTATTGTTCATGTTTTTTATTGCAGGAATACAAGCAAAATCATTAGCTCAAAGTGATGAAGCACAACAGCTATTGCTTAATGTAGAAAAGCTGGCGCAGTTTAAACAGATACTCTCTGATATGAAGAAGGGGTACAAAATTATCGTTTCCGGTTATTCAACTATAAAAGACCTGTCGCAAGGAAATTTTAACCTGCATAAAACATTTATTGATGGGCTTATGGAAGTAAGTCCTAACGTTAGAAAATATAAGAAAATAGCTGATATCATCAACGACCAAATATCAATTGTAAAAGAATACAAGAACGCATTTAGTCGATTTAAAAAAGATAGCAATTTTAATCTCGAGGAGATGGAATATCTCGGCAAAGTGTATGGTAATCTTTTCAGGCAGAGTTTAAATAATCTTGATGAGTTGGCTATCATCATCACTGCTAACAAACTGCGTATGTCTGATGACGAAAGATTAGCTGCAATTGACCGCATTTATAATGACATACAGGATAAACTTATATTCCTCCGGCATTTTAATAACAATACAACAATACTGGCAGTCCAACGAGCCCGGGAGAGAAATGATGCAGTGACAATCAGGAAAATTTATGGGATAACCAACTAAACCTTCAAGTATGGCAACGTGGATTAAAGCTGCTTTTATAGCAGTAGTGGGAATGTTTTTGCCTCAACTATCGCAGGCGCAGGGTATTGCAAATGAGATGAATAGTCTTCATAGCGTACTAGACAAACTGTATGACGAGATGATGCCTTTGTGCAGTAAGCTTATCGGTGTTGGACAAGGCATTGCGGGCTTTGCTGCAACCTGGTATATCGCATCCCGTGTTTGGCGGCATATTGCAAATGCAGAGCCTATAGATTTCTACCCTTTGTTTCGGCCTTTCGTACTTGGTTTTGCTGTTATGATTTTCCCTTCAGTACTGGCACTAATAAATGGGATTATGAAACCTACCGTTACTGCTACAGGGCAAATGGTTAAGGATTCAGACAAGGCAATTGCATTGCTGTTAAAACAGAAAGAAGAAGCAATCAAGAAGACTGCCGCATGGCAAATGTATGTGGGCGAAACCGGCAGTGGTGATAGAGATAAATGGTATAAGTACACACATCCTGATGATCCTACAGGCAGCAATGAAGGAATGTTTGAAGGTGTTGGCAATGATGTAAAATTTGCAATGTCAAAGGCTTCTTACAATTTCCGTAATTCCATCAAAGAGTGGATGAGTGAGGTACTCAGGATTTTATATGAAGCGGCGGCTCTCTGCGTAAATACCATCCGAACATTCAACTTAATAGTGCTTGCCATTTTAGGGCCACTGGTTTTTGGTATTGCCGTCTTTGATGGTTTTCAGCATACGCTTACTGTCTATATAGCCCGCTATCTAAATGTTTTTCTATGGCTGCCCGTTGCTAATATTTTTGGCTCCATCATCGGCAAAATTCAGGAAAAGATGCTTGCATTAGACGTAAGCCAGGTGCAAAACAACGGAGATACTTTTTTTAGTTCTACTGATGTAGCATACCTGGTCTTTTTGATAATTGGAATAATAGGCTACTTCACTGTTCCATCTGTTGCCAATTATATTGTTAATGCGGGTGGTGGTGGCGCAATGGTTCAAAAGGTTACAAGCCTTTTTAGCAGTACATCGAGAAGTGCTATTAACACTGTTTCAAATACGACAGGTATGGTTGCTGATGCAATGGGAAATGCTGCAGGAAGTATGAGTGGCAGTATGAGTAATTACGGTACTAACTCTGGTTACTTCAATGAAGGTTCCTCCGGAAAATCAAGTTTCATGCTGGATAAAATTTCGGGAAAATAATTCATTACGAAACTTCAAAAGACACTTCTGTTTATGTTCAAACAAATGAAAAATATTGATACGGCTTTTCGGCACATACGCATCTTTACTATAGTGGTTATTGTTAGTAGCATCCTGTTTTGCTGTTTTGTATTATATAAAAGTTTTCAGACTGTATCAGAGCTGCAAAACAAAGTATATATTCTTGCCAATGGTAAAGTATTAGAGGCATATTCGTCTGAGAGGAAAGATAACATTGAAGTAGAAGCAAGAGACCATGTTAAATCTTTTCATCAATTGTTTTTTACGCTTGACCCTGATGATAGAGTTATTCAGACGAACATAACTAAAGCTCTTTATCTCGCTGATGTT
>DASVST010000027.1:0-5736 GCA_036387965.1 Segetibacter sp.
AATTTAGTCATCGTGGTTGGTCGGGGATGGCAGCGACCGTTGAGACTGTGCCACATTCCCTCCTTGACGAGAAGAAAATTTCATTGAATGATTTGATAGTTTTCGAATTAATTCTCGAGATAGATAATCTTGATTCTGCGCTCGGTAAGAACTGGCAACCTTTAAGCTCTCGTTTAGATGCACCGCCTTTAGACTTGTTTGCTGATGTTGATCAAACCGAATTAAATGAGGTTTTCAAAATTTGGCAGGATGCATTTGAGTGGAGCTATTACGACCAGGTAATTGCCGGAATAATCGCAGAAAAAAAGAGAGAGCATAAGGTAAACAACAAGATAGCTTTCCAGGCAATGTTTTGTATTGACGAACGTGAATGTTCGTTACGCAGGCATATTGAGCATGTTGTTCCGGATTGTGAAACGATGGGTACACCCGGGTTTTTTGGAGTAGAATTTTATATGCAACCACAGAATGCAAAGTTCTATGATAAACTATGTCCCGCACCTGTTACACCAAAGTACCTTATCAAAGAATATGACGTAAAGCACGAGAGAAAACATGAGCTGCTTTATACAGATAAAACACATGGCTTCTTTTTCGGCTTCATAAGTTCATTTACACTTGGCTTTCTTGCTGCTGTTAAGTTGGTTCAAACAATTTTCCGCCCAAAGATGAGCCCTGCTATTTCAAATGCATTTGCTCACATGAGTAAAGATGGCAAGTTGACCATCGAAAATAAGAGCTTAGATGATAGAGAAAATGGACTACAGATAGGATTCACCATTGAAGAAATGACTGCGAGAGTTGAAGGCTTATTGCGAGGCATTGGATTGGTGAGAAATTTCGCACCTATTATATATGTGATTGCGCATGGCAGCAGCAGCGCAAACAATCCACATCATGGTGCTCATGATTGTGGAGCTTGCAGCGGTAGACCGGGTTCTGTTAATTCACGGGTATTTGCTTTTATGGCTAATCACCAAACGGTAAGAGCATTGTTGAAGCAAAGAGGAATAACCATACCTGATGAAACGCAATTTGTTGGAGCGCTACACGACACGGCAGCAGACCAAATGGAGTTTTATGATGAAGACGTGTTGACACCGGAAAATACCAAAAGCCATTTGGTTAATATAGATTCCTTTGAGAGTGCCTTGGATTTAAATGCAAAAGAAAGATCAAGAAGATTTGCTTCGATCAATACAAAGAAGAGCCTGAAACATGTAAGGAACGAAATACTGAAAAGATCTGTTTCAATGTTTGAGCCGAGACCAGAATTAGGTCATGGTACCAATACGCTTTGTATAATCGCCAATCGAAAACTTACGAGAGGTTTGTTTTTAGATAGAAGGGCTTTTCTAAACTCATATGATTATCACAACGATATAGAAGGACAGTTACTTACAGGACTTATGAGGCCAATAGGTCCTGTTTGTGGCGGTATTAATCTTGAGTATTATTTTTCAAGAGTTGATAATTATAAGTTAGGGGCAGGCACTAAGCTGCCGCATAACGTTATGGGCTTGATAGGTGTTGCAAACAGCAGTGATGGTGATTTACGTCCCGGGCTTCCATTGCAAATGATAGAAGTACACGATCCTGTACGCTTACTTGTTATTGTAGAACATTACCCCGATGTTGTTTTAAAAGTAGTTCAATCAGCACCTGAAATGTATGAATGGTATCTGAATGAGTGGGTGCATCTCATGGCAGTACATCCTGAAACAAATCAATTCTACTATTTTAAAGAAGGAGTGTTTACAGAGTATGTTCCTGTAGTTAACAAAGTAGGTACTGTAAATAATTTGATTGCTTTGGTTGAAGATGCCAGGGAAATGGAGACGAACAACATTGTAGATGCCACCCGGGAAAACTTACCGGTTTACTCATTAGAAAGATAATATTTTATGTCACAGATACTTCAATTATTTATTGTACTACCCTTGCTTGCCTTTGTTGCTAGCCTACTGATTCCTCGTAAACAGGAAAGGGCTATTTCCTGGCTCGTAGTGGGAACAACCAGCCTTCACTTCGCTGGCTGCTTAGCATTCATCATCTACTGGATTATTAATGATCACCCAATACTAGATATCAAACACATCACGATTTATAAATCAGCATCCTTGGAGTTTTTTATTGATTTTTATTTTGATACTACCACTGCTGTATTTGCAACTGTGGGCTCATTAATTATTTTGTTGGCCTCGATATTTAGCAAGTATTACTTGCATCGCGATGAAGGCTTCAAACGATTTTTTAATACCCTACTTTTGTTTTTCTTAGGTTATAATTTAGTTGTTTTTGCTGGCAATTTTGAGACACTATTTATTGGTTGGGAGTTATTGGGCTTTTGCTCTTTCCTACTGATAGCGTTTTACCGAGACAGGTATTTGCCGGTAAAGAATGGCTTAAAAGTCATTTCAGTTTACAGGCTGGGAGACGTTTGTTTAATGCTTGCCATGTGGATGCTTCATCACCTGTTTCATAAAAACGTAACGTTTCTAGAATTGACAGACGATGCTTTCATTGGCAATTACCTGCCGCAATATTCTTCGCTTTTTATTTTTGTTGCAGTGATGATTGTTGTTGCAGCAGCAGCTAAATCTGCAATGCTTCCTTTCTCATCGTGGTTGCCCCGGGCTATGGAAGGACCAACCACTTCTAGCGCCATTTTCTACGGATCATTATCTGTTCACCTCGGCGCTTTTTTATTAATTAGAACTTACCATTTATGGGACGGCATTATGGCAATTAAAATACTTGTTGTAGTAATTGGACTTGCAACAAGCCTCATAGCCAATGCAATTGCAAGGGTTCAATCTACAGTTAAGACCCAGATTGCATATTCATCTATCACACAAATAGGACTTATTTTTATTGAAGTTGCCTTAGGGTTCCACACACTTGCATTAATTCATTTTGCAGGTAATGCCTTTTTAAGAACTTACCAGTTACTTGTATCTCCATCGGTATTAAGTTATGAGATACACGATATGGTCTTCAAATATAAACCATCAACACATAAACACAGCGATGGCTTCTTTCATAAACTAAAGAATACATTTTATATACTCAGCATAAAAGAATGGAACATCGATAAATTTTTATATCAATTTCTGTGGAGTCCCTTTAAGTGGGTTGGAAAAAGCATGAGCTTTTTAGCCAGCCGTTCTGCAGTTGCATTATTAGCTGTCATCTTTGTTTTAGGAGTTTCGAGTTATGTATTTAACGAAAGCATTCCCGCTCACCTGGAGGGTTCACTACCTTATATTTTTGGTTCGGTCGGCTTGTTGTTAATCTTAAGGTCTTTCGCTGAAAGAGATGATGCAAGAAGGTCATGGTGGCTAATAATAGCCGCGCAATGCTTTATCACCCTTTCCATAACTATCGATGATAATGTAAGCTTTAACGAGGTTCTTATTTATCTGAGCGGAATTGTTGTTGGCGCTCTTTCGGGCTATGCCTGTTTAAATAAAATCTATCAAATTGATAATGATATCAGCCTAAACCATTTCCACGGCTATAGTTATGAAAAACCTCGTATAGCTTTTGTTTTTTTATTGAGTAGTCTTGCTTTAATAGGCTTTCCATTTACACCTACCTTTTTAGGTATAGATATACTCTTTGCACATATTCACCAGGATCAGCCGATATTGATTGCAATAACTTCTTTAAGTTTCATATTCATTGAAATAGCTATTCTAAGGATATATGCCCGTGTATTCCTGGGGCAACACAAAAAGAATTATCACCCGATTGCCTATAGATCTTCATAATGTAAATAACACTTTTTACATTAAGTGGAGCATAATACGTTTACCAGTTTACCTTTGCGTGGTATTGAAAAATAATAGCTTATGGAATCTTATGAAACATTGTTGCTTAACAATAAAACGTGGGCAAAACAAAAAATAGAAGAGGATGCTGATTTTTTCTTAAGGCTTCAGCATTTGCAAACGCCTGAGTATTTATGGATAGGGTGTAGCGACAGTCGAGTGCCTGCAAATCAGATTACCGGCACAGAGCCAGGAGAAATATTTGTTCATAGAAACATTGCAAACCTTGTTGTAAACACTGACGTAAACCTTTTGAGTGTGTTGGAATACGCAGTCACAGTTCTTAAAGTTAAACATATAATAGTGTGCGGGCATTATGGATGTGGCGGCGTAAAAGCAGCACTGACAAATAACGACCATAAACAGGTTTTGAACATGTGGTTGAGGAATATAAAAGATGTGCATAGAATGCACCGTGATGAAGTAGATTCAATTGCCGAAGGAGACGATCGCGTAAACCGGCTAATAGAGTTACTGGTTAAAGAACAGGTAATGAACCTTGCTAAAACATCAATTGTTCAAAAGGCGTGGAAGGCAGAACAAAGACCAAATTTGCATGGCTGGGTCTACAGTCTTGGCGACGGGATCATAAATCCTATTTTTGAAATGGCTGCAGGCACTCGCATCGATCCTATTTACGAGTATGATAATCTGTAAGAGAATATCTGCCTTCAGCATAATTAATTAATATGATCTTAATAATCTGCATCATTTTTATTGTTGGTTATGCTGCTATTGCACTTGAGCATCCTTTGAAAATAAATAAGGCTGCTACTGCACTCGTAACAGCTGCAGTATGCTGGGCAATTTTATCTTTAGCTTCAGCCGACAAAGAAGCTGCCCTCCATTACCTGGGTGAGCATTTGGGTGAAGTTGCCGGTATTTTATTTTTTCTGCTCGGTGCAATGACCATTGTAGAACTTATAGATGCACATGATGGGTTTGAGATTATAACGCAGCGCATCACTACAACCAACAAGAGAAAACTAATCTGGATTATTTCTGTTATAAGCTTCTTTTTATCAGCTGCGCTGGATAACCTTACTACCACTATTGTAATAATCACTTTACTACGAAAACTGATCAGGAACAAGAAGGAGAGGTTGCTGTTTACAGGGTTGGTCGTTATTGCAGCAAATGCAGGTGGTGCCTGGTCACCGATTGGCGACGTAACTACAACCATGCTTTGGATTGGTGGTCAGATAACCGCGGCTAATATTATTCTTCAAACATTTATACCGAGTGTTGTGTGTATGCTAATTCCAACGCTACTTATATCACTTCAGTTCAAGGGCAATGTTGAATCCGTGGGCAATGTCACAAACAATCGTAAGTTAACTACAACACCGTTTCACCGCAATGCTGTTTTCTGGCTGGGTGTTGGATCTTTAATATTTGTGCCGATTTTTAAAACTGTTACGCATTTGCCTCCATACATGGGCATCCTGTTTGGGTTAGGAGTTATGTGGATTGTAACTGAAATTATGCACAGTGGTAAAGATGAAGAAGAGAAAGGTTTATTGTCTGTAAATCATGCATTGAGAAAGATTGATACACCGAGTATATTATTTTTCCTCGGCATCTTATTAAGTATTGCTGCATTGCAGGCAACAGGTGTTTTAAGCAGCCTTGCAGGCTGGATGAGCACCACAATAGGAAACGACAATGTTATTGTGATGTCCATCGGTTTGTTATCTGCCCTGGTAGATAATGTACCTATTGTTGCCGCAGTACAGGGCATGTATACGCTTGAACAATATCCGACAGATCATTATTTCTGGGAATTTCTTGCCTACGCTTCAGGAACAGGAGGCAGCGCATTGATCATCGGTTCAGCCGCTGGTGTTGCTGCAATGGGCTTAGAAAAGATAGAGTTCTTCTGGTACGTTAAAAAGATAGGATG
>DASVST010000028.1:0-5460 GCA_036387965.1 Segetibacter sp.
GGGTATGGTGAAACTTGCAGCGGGTTGCACGATCCAATTTAGATCTTCCCTGGTATAAAAGTCTATCTTATTACCCCGGTTAACACCCAAAGCATCACGCCCGAGCCAAAACATTTTATTTGTTTTTGTTACCTTAATCAATCCGGGCTTTCCTTCACCCATTGCGTTGCTTTGTTTATTGTTGTCATTCTTACAACTTGATAATACATGCAGCATACAAAAAACAAAGAAGATGATTTTGTACATAAAGCTTGTCTGGTTTTATTAAGATAGAATAAAATTGATCTGTTAAAAGGCGTATTGCAATCTTACTTCTGATCCTCTCCTAAGATAACGTCTTTGTACTTATTATATAGAAATGATACAATCAGCAATATAATGCCTAATAAAACCAACACGATGGTTTTAGAAACAGTTGACAAGGTAGCTAAATCGTAGAAGAATAGTTTTAGCAGTGTCACGGTAAATAATACTATCGCACCAATCCTTAAATGCTTTTGCTTTCTTATAATGCCGGCAAAAATTAAAATCAACGCATACAAACCACAGATTATGCTCAATCCAAGTTTGTATTGGTTTTGATAGCCGGCTAAATCCATCCAATTGATAAATTCATTACAAATAATCGTCAGCAAAGTGATATTGAAAACCATAGAAAAAATCTTTTTTGAGTTGGATGTTCCTATTCTTTTTACAGCCTGCCATTCAGCTAAATAAAATATACCAACAGCAAGAAAGCTAACGTATCTAACGGCAAGCATCCACAAGGACGCGTTACCCACCTTCGCATGTTCTATATAAATTTCTCTTAGATTCCCAAGAGAAATTAATCCATTCGTCAAGAATATGATGCAAATAAAAATACCTCCTATTAAAAGCCGCTCATCAACAGATCTGTTTTTTATCAGACGCTTGTTTAATTCTAACAATGAAGCAAAAAACAGTAAAGTGTAAATCAGTAATGAAATTTGCTGGTAATGTTCGGCAGGTTGATTTTTTAAAGCTTGATTAATGCGTAAATGCCAGAGGTAATGTATCTCATTGAAGAATGTAAAATATAATGTAAGCCAAAAGACTAAGGGCATAGCCTGTTTAAAGAATCGGTCTATTAATGTTTCGGCACCTATAACTGCTTTAAAGCTTTTGAAATGTATGAATCCAAAGCATACACTTACAACAAAAGAAAAGATAAAAGTCAGGTTGAGAAAAGGCTTATTTGCGGATGCACTGGTATATAAAAGATCACCGAAGGCTGGATACGCTGCCATCCAATCCTGCACCAGGCTTAATAAGGCTATTATTACCATTGGTGCAGCAATCTTCAGGTATAAGCTCCTGTTATTTTGTATACCTATCCAGCAAAGTATAGTTGCTTCTATTGTCCACAGCAAGGTTACCCAGCTTCCATTTAATTCAACAGGTATAGCAACCGTAATAAACAGCAACCCTAATCCTATAAGAAACTGGTATACAGTTTTATCAGCTAACCTAAGGCGATAAACGAGGTATCCCACAATTAGGTGAATAATAGCATTTGATAAAGTGAAAATGGTAAGTAAATGTTCATTGTTATTATTGCTGTCGATCAGGTTGGTTCCGAGAAAAAAGAAAATAAAGGCATTTAGTAATACGATGGCTACTTCACGTACATTATACAACTCCTTTCTTATAATTTTATATGAGAGGAAGGTTATGTAAAAAGTAAAAAAATTAACAGCCAAAAAGAAAAGCCCTGTTCCGAAATGCTTCATTTCAGACTCACCTGATATCATCCACGTTATTGAGATTAACCATGTAAGATAAAAGGCGATCCTGTATAGTATTTTCCAATCTTTTTTAAATGATAAATAAATTAGCCCTATGTTGATTATTGAAATGTAACTAAACAAAATTAAGATCCGACCACTCCCATCACTCAATAAAAAAGGTATTGCATATGCGGCAACCTGCCCAAGTATTGCTATTATTTTTTGATTATACCAAAGTGCAATTGTTACTGCTACGATAGTTATGCCGACCATTAAAATGAACGTGACTGTCTGTGGAAGCAGTTGGTAAAAACTGTAGGAGATGTACGTAATAAAGTATACGACAGCCAACCCTCCGCCCATTAATACTGCACTAAAGTTCTGGTACTTTGCTTTTAACCTGGCAGCAATTGCTATCAACGCTCCACCTGCTAAATAGCCTGATACAATTCTCATAAAAGGAGAAATCAATTCCTTATCAATAGCGTATTTTGCACCTATAAAAATCCCTATAATAGTTATAAGAATTCCAATTTTATTCGTAAGATTAGTGCCTATAAAATCTTCAAGCTTTTGATTAGAACTAAGAGTTGATGGTTGTTGTGTTGGTAGCTGAACAGGTTGTGCAGCCGTGGCTTTCGTAAGAGGTTGTTGTTCCCTTGGTTCTGGTGCAAATAGTTTTTTATCTTCTGTTACAGAATCATTGTTAGCAATTGCCTTTAACTGACGTAATTCATTCTGTAAAATATTTAAATCATCATTAAACTGCCACTGCTTGTTTTGCAATATTCTTACACGATTCTCTAATTCTTCAATTCTTTTTTCAACTTCATTCATACCTCAAGAGTATTAAAATCAGGAATCTCATTTAACCACTTATGTTCTTTTGCCATTAAATGCGATGCATAAGTTGATGATCCATTTGTTACCACCAGGTATTTTACCTGTAATGCAATATTGTAATTAAGAACCTGTTTTATCACTGATTCATTCACCGGCACCTTCATTTCTTTACATTCAATAATCATACATGGTTTTGCCGCTTTGTACACCACTATATCAAACCTTTTTTTAACATCACCTATAAAAATCTCCCGCTCTACAGCAATTAATGAGGATGGATAGTTTTTAACCTGCACCAGGTATTGCAAAAAGTTTTGACGCACCCATTCTTCAGGTGTTAGCACTACCCATTGTTTGCGAAAAGCATCAAATATTATTTCTTTTCCGCCCTCCTCTTTTATTTTGAACTGATAGGAAGGAAACGCTACCTCAATCATTTAAGCAGTTATTTGCTAAATTTACAGAATAACCTGTTGTGAAGGCAATGATACCATCTCTACAAAAAAGATTATGAAAACAAAAGAAGATATAATTAAGAACTGGCTGCCCCGCTATACGGGTGAAAAACTTTCAAACTTTGGCGAATATATTTTGCTAACCAACTTCAGTAATTACGTGAGGATGTTTGCGGAGTGGAACGACGTAGAAGTTGTAGGACTTGACAGGCCAATGCAATGTGCCACCGCTGATGGTATTTCGATAATAAACTTTGGTATGGGCAGCCCCGGAGCCGCCACTGTTATGGATCTTGTATCTGCGGTTAGTCCTAAAGCAGTTTTATTTTTAGGCAAATGCGGAGGTTTAAAAAAACGAAATAAGATAGGAGATTTGATATTGCCTATTGCTGCTATAAGGGGGGAGGGTACTTCGAATGATTATTTTCCACCGGAAGTTCCTGCTATGCCTTCATTTGCTTTGCAGAAAGCGATTTCAACAACAATTCGCGATTATGAAATTGACTATTGGACAGGCACTGTTTATACAACAAACAGAAGAGTATGGGAGCACGATGAGGTATTCAAAGCATATTTACAAAAGATAAGAGCATATGCAATTGACATGGAAACTGCTACTATTTTTTCTGTAGGCTTTTATAATAAAACTCCAACCGGTGCCTTGCTCTTAGTAAGTGATCAGCCAATGATACCTGAAGGTGTAAAAACAGAAGCAAGCGATGTAGCTGTGACAACTTCATACGTGGATAAACATTTAAAAATTGGTATCAGCTCATTAAAGCAATTAATAAACGACGGATTAACAGTAAGACATTTGAAGTTTTAGAATGAGCCACACCCTGTTAAGCATACAGAATTTACAGGTCAATTTCGTAAGCGATGGCAAATCATCCACTGCCATAAAAGATATTAATATTGATGTACAACAAGGAGAGATTGTAGCTATAGTTGGTGAATCCGGTTCAGGTAAATCTGTAACATCGTTATCGATTTTACAGCTACTGCCCACTCCTCCCGCTGTATATGCAAGTGGTGAAATTTTTTTCATTGACAAGCAAGGAAACAGCACTGACCTTCTAAAAGCATCACCAGAATATCTAAGGCAAATCAGGGGTAATGAAATATCAATGATTTTCCAGGAGCCAATGTCTTCTCTTAACCCGGTACATACTTGCGGCAACCAGGTAATGGAAGCCATACTTCTTCATCAAAAAGTTAGTACCGAAGAAGCCAAAAAACGAACAATTGAACTTTTTAATAAAGTAGAGTTACCAAATCCTTCGGAACTCTTTCACAGGTACCCACATCAACTTAGTGGCGGGCAAAAACAACGGGTAATGATTGCCATTGCTATGAGTTGCAATCCATCATTACTCATATGTGATGAGCCCACAACTGCACTTGATGTTACAGTTCAAAAAACAATATTACTCCTGATCAAACAACTGCAACTGCAACAAAACATGGGAGTAATCTTCATTACTCATGACTTAGGAGTTGTAGCAGAGATCGCGGACAAAGTAGTGGTAATGTACAAGGGTAACATTGTAGAAAAAGGAACTGCTGATGAAATATACAACCACGCTAAACATCCTTATACAAAAGCATTATTAGCCTGTCGCCCGTTGCTACATCCAAAAGGTGAGCGGCTGCCGGTTGTAAGTGATTTTATGAAAGTTGATGAAGACGGAAAAATAATCGAGCAGGCTTCAAAAGAAAATTATATTCAAAAAGAAAAGCAGGAAAACTTATCAACCCCTCCAGTCAATCAACCAGTACTAAAAGTTGAAAATCTAAAAGTTTGGTTCGAAGGGAAGAAGAAGTTGTTCAGCAAATCTGTTGAATTCACGAAAGCTGTTGATGATGTATCATTTTATGTTTATGAAGGCGAGACATTAGGTTTGGTAGGAGAATCAGGTTGTGGTAAAACAACTTTGGGAAGAGCTATTTTAAGGTTAGTTGATCCCACAGCAGGGAACATTCTCTTTAAAGAGAAGGATTTAGTAACTGCTTCAAAACAAGAACTAAGAGAACTGAGAAAAGATGTTCAGATCATCTTTCAGGATCCATATTCTTCTCTTAACCCAAGAATAACGGTGGGAGCAGCTATTGCAGAGCCCTTAAAAGTTCATGGTATAGGTGCAAATGACAGGGCGCGGAAAGAGAAGGTCTTATCTCTTCTTGAAAAAGTAAATCTTAAACCAGAATTCTATAACAGGTATCCGCATGAGTTTAGCGGAGGTCAAAGACAGCGCATTGTTATTGCCCGTGCATTAGCTTTAGAACCATCCTTTGTTATTTGTGATGAAAGTGTTTCAGCACTCGACGTAAGTGTGCAGGCGCAGGTACTCAACTTGTTGAATGATCTGAAGCAAGAGTTTAAATTCACTGCTATATTTATTTCCCACGACCTC
>DASVST010000029.1:0-2356 GCA_036387965.1 Segetibacter sp.
GCAACTGCAACACTAAGAAATGATGATATTACCCAAGGTCGTGCTGTTAATTTACAGCAAGGTTTAACCGGTAAGGTGTCCGGTTTAAATATTACTACTACAAACAATAGTGTTTTTGAGGATGTGAGAATTAATCTTAGAGGCTTACGTTCTCTAACGGGGAATAATCAACCACTGCTTGTAGTTGATGGGATACCAACCCCTCTTAATTACATGAGCTCAATAAACCCTAACGATGTTGCAGATGTAAACATTCTTAAAGGTGCTTCTGCTGCTGCGCTTTATGGACCAGATGGAGTGAATGGTGTAATTGTAGTAAACACCCGTAAAGGTACACGGGCTGCCCCGGTTGTAACTTTCAGCAGTTCATACCAGATTAACAGGGTATCATTTATGCCAAAGAGGCAAAATGAATATGGCAATGGTGCCGGAACAGACGCATTTCAAAGGGCTCTTTATGACCCATTGGAAAATTTCTCTTACGGGCCTCGGTTTGATGGTACTCTAAGGGATATCGGCCGTGTATTGGAAGACGGAACTATCCAACAGGTTCCTTATGCAGCGCTGGAAGAAGACCAGCAAAGAAAGTTCTGGAACGAACATGGTGCTACTTTTCAAAATGATCTTTCTTTCTCAACCCAGGATTTTTATTTGTCAGTGCAGAATGCGGATATCAAAGGGCTTGTACCCGATGATGTAAGAAAGAGAAGGTCATTCAGATTCAATGCCGGAAAGACCTATAATAAGTTCAGTACTAGTTTTAATATCAATTACATTAACACCAGCTTCAATGTAATGGACCAGGCAGGATACGCGGGAAGATTTCCTGCTTATAGCGGTAGTATCTATTCATTAGTATTGCAAACAGCCAGAAATATTCCACTTACTTCTTATAAGGACTGGAGGAATGATAAATTTTCTCAGTATAATAATTACTACAACGAATATGCTACCAATCCATATTGGTCAATTGCAAACCATAGATCCACTGGGCGTTCAGATAATCTGTTAGGAGCTATGGTATTGAAATATGATTTTGCAACGTGGCTTCAGGCAACTGCAAGATTGGGAACGAACCTCGCCCTTAATAATTATAAAAACACAGCAGCTCATATTAATGTGAGTGATTATGCCCATGCACTTCGAAGCGGGGTAACTTATACCACCAGGCCCGGACAGGTACAGGACGGGTCAAATCAATCCAGCCGTGTTAATGCAGAATTTTTTGTGACCGGCAAGCAGAATAAAAGTGATTTTGGAATTACATACCTGGCAGGTACACAATGGAGGCAAAATGATGCTAAAGAAATAAACAACCAGGGCTCCAACCTGGTAGTACCAGATTTGTATAATCTCGCAAACAGAACAGGCGAAATAACTGCTCCTGCCGGCATGTTTTTAGAATACAATCTTAGAAACCGACTGATCTCCGCGTTTGGTACGCTTGGTTTTAGTTATAAAAATTGGGCAAATATTGAATTTACCGGACGTAATGATTGGGATAGCAGGTTGCACCCTGATAATAATTCATATTTCTATCCTGCAGTAAGTGCTTCTGTTATTCTTTCAGATGCTATCAGTGCTTTAAAGAACACTTCGTGGTTGTCATATATTAAACTTCGCGGATCCGTATCTAAAACAGGTAATGTAAACCTGGGAACTTATGCGCTGAATCCAACTTATTCCTCAGCTGGTGGTTTCCCTTATGGTACTTTACCCGCGTACACTGCTGATAACTCAGTTCCGGATCCGGAGTTAAGACCGGAATTTGTTAATTCTAAAGAGTTAGGAGTTGAGTTGTCCTTCTTGAAAAGCAGAGTCAATTTTGACGCTACTTATTTCCACCAGAGAAATACTGATCAAATCCTTTCGATACAGACAACTTTTGCCACCGGTTTTAACAGTAAGCTTGCAAATACAGCAGATTTTGAAAACCAGGGAGTAGAATTAGATCTTCGTCTTACTCCTTTATTCAATGTAGGTAAAGGCAGGTTTGATTTAAAATTTAACGCCACCTGGAACGACAATAAAATTATCAGGTTGTCGGATGATGTGAAGGAACTGAGTATTGGTGGATCAGGAAACTTTCTACAAACAAAGGCCGGTGCTCCCAATGCATTTAACTATGCTATCGTTGGAATGCCTGCATTTGTTTTTAAGCTAACTGATTACAAAAGAGATCCTGAGGGTCGTGTAATTGTTGATGCAACTACAGGAAATCCTCAACTAAGTGACAGTCTTGTAACTATGGGTCGCACGTTACCTACATGGATCTTAGGTATTAACCCATCTTTTGGCTGGAAGGGTTTATCAATAGGCATGACTATAGATTACAAAGGAGGTCATCATGCCTATC
>DASVST010000030.1:0-10602 GCA_036387965.1 Segetibacter sp.
TTTTGAACTCCGGCGATACTAACTTTTTCATTCAATACTATTACAGGAGCAGTCGTCATCGTTAATGGCATTTTAGCAATACCATCATTTTTCTCTACTTCGTTGTATAAGCTGAACCATAAAGTTTCATTCGGCTTTATGAACTTTTGATCCGGATCAGTATTTATTACTCTATACCTTGTCTTCGTTTTTCGTCCAACTCCTTTGGTAAGGTTGATTGGTGCTACTTTATTTTCAGGATCAATTTTCCAAACATCATAACGGTCATAGATCAGAACTGCTTTGTCATCTTCCATCCATTTCACAATTCCATACGGATTAGGATCGTCTGGCACATCATTCTCTTCATCGTACAACGGGTAAGGAATTTGCTTTGAAACAACAGTAGTGGTATTGTTAGATGTATTATAAACAGAATACTGTTTCGCTTTTTCGTCATACATCAGTAGATATTTACCTGTGTATGAAGGAAGAACGTTACCCTTAAAGTCCGATCTTATCTGTGTTGATCTTCCTGTTACAGGATCAAGATGAAAAACCTTCTTAAGTGTATAGCCTTGCCATTGCATGGCAGTTCGAGTTCCAGAATCCGATGTACTATAGAAATGATCTCCGTCGCCTTCAAGTGTTACATAAACCGGGTTGTTCCATTCGTTTCCTAGTTGTACTACACTATTATTTTTCCAATCGTAAATAGCTGTGTAACTTCTCTTTTCTTCAGTATCACGATTCTTTAATTGCATTGTCTGCAGAAAATCATCTTTATAATTCCATACGTCTACGCTAACCCTGTCTATCTCAGGTACAGTTGTATCTTTCGGAGGTAAAACGGGTGATGTTCCAAACATTAATCGTTGACCAGATTTACTGAATTGAATTGTGCTATTATCACTAATCGACCAACCCTTTCTAATACCCGGCGTAGTACGATCAGCAATTAGCTTCACGCTGTCCATACCGTCTTTATAATACCAAAGCTTGTAAAACCTCTGTAGCGCTTTTGCTGAGCTATCTCTCTCCACAAACAAGCCAACCTGTGTACCTTCATCATCCATAGAAAACCCTTTAGCGTCATTAAAAGTCTTCAATATTGATTTTGAATTGCCAGTCGCCAGATCATATAACTGAACAGATCCTTTGGTGCTATCTTTTTTTACAGAAGCAACTTCAAACAACAACTTTTTGCCTGTCTTATTAAAATAGTATTCAACAACATTCTTGAATACTTTCTCTTCATGTGTTTGAAGGTTTTTTAAAATAAGGTCTGCACCTTCATCCTTACTCGCACCTGGCGCATCTTCATCAGCGAAGTAATCTTTATCCGTGTCTTCAATATCAGTTTTCTTTTCTGCCGCAGCACTTGAATCTTTTGATTTTTTAGGCGGCTCAGGCTTTTCCATATACAATGCGGCCCAATTAGAAGACTCTTCTGGAAGCTTGAAACTTCGAACACGGGCATACAGTTTATTACGCCTCTCGTCTTCAATTGACAAGATTCCGAGACTATCCTTTGGCATATCATCAGCCTTCTTTTTCTTAATTCTTGCTTCACGGGTTTCTTTGTACCACGGTCTTACTTTATAGATAACATGTTTACCATCTTCAGTAATCTTTGCTCCATAACCCCTGCTAACCTCTGCTATTATTTCTCCAGTTGTACGTTGTACTATTAATTTCCCATCACCTTCTTGTGGATTAACGGTGTAAACTACAAATTTGCCGTTGTTGCTAATTGCCCTTTCACCAATGCTTTGCCAGCTGTCGTACACCGTATGATCGAGTGGCTTTTTGTTTTGAGAAGATGAGAGGAGAGGAATTGTAATCAGCAAAAAGAATAGAAGTCTCATGTAAATTGTTTTAGATGCCTCCGAAGTTAGCAGAATCTTAATAAAAAAACCGAATAGGTAATCAGTTTATGAAGCGATTACCTGGAATTTCCCTGTACAATATGTCGGGCTTCTCTCCTTTTTGCATGCATTATCCTAAACATTTGAAGGATTACTGCAGCCAATATCAAGCTAAAGCCTAAATAAAAGCCATCGCTCAGGTGCTCGTTTTCTTTATAGACAACAAATGCAAGGATAATTCCATACACCGGCTCAAGATTCAGCGTAAGATTTTGAGTGAAAGCAGAAACCTTTTGTAAAGCCTGCAGAGAAAGATCCATTGCTAATATGGTGCATATCCAACTTAATAATAATAACCAAACCGCATCCCTTGTGGTTGGAACCAATTGTTCTGTGGGGAAAACATACAGGTACAATGGCATCACTAACGTTAGTATAAGAAACCCGCCACCCAACTCGTATAACATCATCGTTTTGGGTGCGGTATACGAAACCTGTTTTTTGTTGAGGATTGAAAAAATGCAGCTTATAAGGGTGCACATTAAACCCAAAATAATACCTGTTTTATATTCCGGGTCAAAATGGAAGATGAGATAAATGCCCGCTATACCTACTAAGCCTAAAACAATCTCTATCAGCACTATTTTTTTCTTAGTCATTACCGGCTCCAATAAGGCAGTAAATAATCCGGCAGCAGAAAGGCAGGTCAACGCGATAGACACATTTGAATATTTAATACTTCCATAAAAGAATACCCAATGCAAAGCAATCAGACCTCCGATACCAAAGAGTTGCCATAGCTGTTTTTTGTTCACTCTCTGCAATTCATTTCTCCACCTCATTAAAATGTATAGCGAGATAACTGTAATAAGTATTCTGTACCAAACTAATAACGCCTCATTTAATGTAATTAGACGCCCAAGAACACCCGTAAACCCCCAAAGGAATACTGCAGCATGCAATTTTAGTAAGGCATTCTTCATAATGCCGCAAAGAAAAGAAATTAATGGTGGAGAGGAAGAAGTTAGTACCAATTGTACTAAGAGACCATTTCTACCGTAGAGCTACTTGAAACACGCTTTCTGTAATTTTTGAAAAGGCTTTGCCACTGAATTGCAAGAACACCGAGCACACCTTCTTTTAAAATGCCTTTGTTCATTTTAGAACTACCGTGCTTTCTATCCTTAAAAGTGATAGGCACTTCTTTTATTTTGAAACCAAGCTTCCATGCTGCAAACTTCATCTCAATCTGGAAAGCATAACCAACAAATGTTATTTCTTTTAGGTTGATGGTTTGAAGCACTTCTTTTCTATAACAGATAAAACCAGCAGTCGGATCATTCACAGGCATCCATGTGATCAGCTTTGTATATAATGCCCCGCCCTTAGAGTAAAACCTTCTGTCCCATGGCCAGTTTGCTACTTTACCACCTGGTACATACCTGCTGCCTACGGCAACGTCAGCTTTCTCTTCTTTACAGGCATGGTATAGCCTTTCTAAATCTTTTGGATCATGAGAGAAGTCGGCATCCATTTCAAAAATAAAATTGTAGCCTTTGGCAACACTCCATTTAAACCCATGAATGTATGCAGTGCCCAAACCTAATTTGCCCTTACGTTCTTCAATAAACAAACAGCCGGAGTATTTTGGCTGCAGATCTTTTACTATGTCTGCGGTTCCATCAGGAGAGCCATCATCAATTACTAAAACGTGGTAATTCTTATCAAGAGAAAAAATAGCAGAGAGAATATTAGCAATATTTTCCTTTTCGTTATAAGTAGGTATGATTACTATTTTCTCCAAGCAGGGTAAACTTAATGATGTAATGGAAAGTGAAAGTACAATTTACTTTTATCCCATCACACCATTAATATATAATCGGTCAATTAAACTTTCTTTAACAGCGAACGGTTAAATATCTCCGTGAGCTTTTGCTTGGTGTGCATAGGGAAATCCCCTTTCATCATCCAGTCATAATATTGGGGTTCTACTCTTAAGATATCTTCTACAGGCTTTCCTTTATACTTGCCAAAGTTGAAGACTTCAACACAATCAACTTTAATAAACCGGCGGGCGAAATCAACTATATCTTCTTCACCGCAAAAACTACAAATTTGCTCAAGTGTAGCACCAAGTGTAGGATATCTTTCAATTTGTGCTTCTAATATTTCGTAAGTGGCAGATGCATCCACTTCAGCGCTATGTGCGCCGTCCAAGGTTTTCTGGCAATAAAACTTATAGGCAGCACCAAGTGTTCGTTGTTCCATCATGTGAAAAACACGCTGCACATCTATTAGTTTTCTTCCATCCAGGGTGAAATTTATACCAGCCCTTAAAAACTCTTCTACCAGCAATGGAATATCAAAGCGATTGCTATTGTAACCGCCAATGTCTGACCCATCTATAAATTGCTTTACCTCGTTGGCTATTTGCTTAAAGGTTGGAGCATCTTTTACCATTTCATCAGTAATGCCGTGTATATCGCTGGAGCCTTTCGGTATTGGCATCAAAGGATTAATAATTTTACGCTTCACCAGTTTGGTTCCATCCGGAAGAATTTTTACAATAGCAAACTCTACAATTCTGTCGTTGCAAAGATTGGTGCCGGTTGTTTCAAGGTCAATAAAAGCTAAGGGGCGTGTCAGTTGAAGTTTCATTACTTATTGTTGCGGGGAAGGAGAAAGGTAATATTTAAAATTGAGTATGTTCAGCTGTTATCTCTTTTGCAAATGTACCAACATCGAGGCCATCGTAATTACCACTACTCATTAGCAAGAGATTCGAATTTTTATAATCCTGTTTAGACAACCAGTCGCTTAGATCTTCTTTATCATTTATAACTAATAACCCCTCTTTATTAAAACCTTCTATTACCTGGCTTTTTGGCAAATCGGGCATACGTTTAAGTTCAAGGGCATGCTTTGCATAAAATACAATTGCCAGGTCCGCTTTGTCCATAGCGCCATTGTATTCTTTCATAAACTTTTCGTTCAGGCTGCTGAATGTATGTAGTTCAAGAATAGCAATAAGTTTTCTTTCAGGATATTGTTGTTTGACTGCATCAATAGTTGCTTTCACTTTACTTGGTGCATGAGCAAAATCTCTGTATACACTTGTGGAGGAATTGGACGCCATCAACTCTAATCTTTTAGAAGCCCCGCTGAAATTACCTATCGCATCCATAAATGTTGTTGCATCTATACCTAATTCTTTACATGCATAATAAGCGGCATGCATATTCAAAAGGTTGTGGTTTCCAAAAACATTTAGTTCGCCCATCGCACCATCTATTGTAGCAGTTGTTTTACCACCTTCAATATTATGCGGTGGGATTCCGTAAGGCTGGTAAGTAAGATCCTCTCTAAAAGTACCTTCAATAAGCCTGTTAAGTTCCTGATCAGTGTCATTATAAATTAGCACCCCTCCCTTTTCAATCTTACTTATAAATATCCTGAATTGCTCAAGGTACATGTCGAAAGTGGTGAAGATGTTTATGTGATCCCAGGCAATACCTGTAAGTATCGCAATATGAGGAAACAGGAAGTGAAACTTTGGACGACGCTCTAAAGCGCTTGCAGGATATTCGTCGCCCTCGCAAACTATAACCGGAGCATCAGTAATATTTACCGACTGATCAAAACCTTCAATCCGTGCTCCCACCATGTAATCAAAATGTTTTTGGGCAATTTTTAACACGTGCATAATCATGCTTGTAGTGGTGGTTTTTCCATGGCTTCCGCCTACCACAACACGTGTTTTATTCAGGCTTTCCTGGTAAATGTATTCAGGAAAAGAGTAAATTTTTAGTCCCAACTCTCTTGCTTTCTGAAGCTCAGGAGTGTCATCTTTAGCATGCATTCCCAATATAACAGCCTCTAAATCAGCAGTAATTAATTCCGGATTCCATCCGATTGAAGTGGGGAGCAACCCTTCTTTTTCCAAATTAGTTCGGCTTGGTTCAAATATTTCGTCGTCTGTTCCCGTTATTGTATAGCCTTTTCTTTTTAGAGCAATGGCAAGCTGGTGCATTACGCTGCCACCTATTGATATGAAGTGAACTTTCATTAAAAGTGTATCTTTGAAACCGTGCAAATTAAACCGATTATTTAATACTCATACAATGAAAAAAACCCTTGCAGCATTTTTGGCACTCGTATTAGTTACTGGAATTTTTTCCTCATGCGCATCTTCACGCAGAGGCGGCTGTCCGAGCCACAATCCAAAGTTTTTTAGAGCTTAGGCAATACTTTTTATATTTGCATTTTTAAACGTTAGACCATGCAGTGGATTGAACTTGCCAATACTCAACAAATTGAGGAGCTGAAAGAAAAATCAAAAGATAAGCCCCAGGTTATTTTTAAACATAGCACCCGTTGCAGCATAAGTTCTATGGCTAAGGGTCGTTTGGAAAGAAGTGAAGCTCCACGAGAAGTTGACTTTTATCACCTCGATTTAATAGCACATAGAAACCTCTCTTCTAAAATAGCAGATGAATTTAAGGTGCACCACGAAAGCCCACAGGTATTAGTGATCATAAATGGTGAATGTGTGTTTGATGAAAGCCACTACGGTATCGACATGGAAGATATAAAACAACAACTCACCTCCGCATAATTGCATCCCGTTACGGGATGTTTTCGTTTGTAGACTTCTTTATGACAGTTACTATTTTTGGTTCAACTGGAATGGTTGGAAAATATCTGGTTAAGCAGGCACTTGCCTTGGATTGTAAGGTAATCGCCTTCGGCAGAAATATAGAAAAATTGATTGATGCTGATTTGGATGATGAAAATCTTGTTGCTCTTAGGGGATATGTTTTTGATGAAGAAAATGTGTTCAATGCATTAAAAGGTAGCGATGCAGTGTTGTCAGCTTTAGGCGGCGCCTTTGACGGAACTGATAAAACAAGGACTCTCGGTATTAAAAATATTATTTCTCAAATGAAAAGAACTTCAATTAGAAGAATAATTGGTATTGGAGGTATGGGTGTTTTGAATGCTAATGAACACTCGTTGGTTATGGATAGTGCTGAATATCCTCAACAATACTTAGCGGTCGGTAATGAACATTTACAAGCCTATAAATACTTAGAAGCAAGTAACCTCGACTGGACTTTTGTTTGCCCCCCGACCATTATAGATAAAGATGGTAATGAAGCATATGCAACTTCTGAAGATTACAAACCTTCAACTGGCAGAAATGAAGTAGCTGCAGGTAACATTGCAGATTTTATGTTGAAAGAACTTAAAGAAAACAAATACATACACAAACGTGTAGGCATTGCTGATATAGGCTAACCTGCTTCCATTTGATAACCCCAATAACACGTTGGCAATATTATTGATGAATTACAAAGATTTTTTCTACATCATTAATAGATAACCTGTTAATTTACAATCTTAATAAGCAGCATCCATAAACTTTACCTTCATTTATTTTCTTTGATATTAACCCACAAATAATGCAGAACAATTCTTTTATGTTTGCTACAGGGATAGAGAATAGTTATCCCACGATCAAGCTTCCTGACGGCAGGATGAAACGAATAGATGAGATGGAGAAATGTGGCCACTACGAAAAGTGGAAAGAAGATTTTGCTTTGGTAAAAGAAACCGGCATAAACTATCTCCGCTACGGACCTCCATATTACTCAACACACCTCGGACCAGGTAAATACAATTGGGAATTATCTGACCAGGTTTTCGCTGAGATGGAGAGGCTTGATATAACACCTTTGGTAGACCTGTGCCATTTCGGAGTACCTGATTGGATCGGTGATTTTCAAAATATGGATTGGCCGGAACATTTCGCCGAATATGCAAGAGCCTTTGCTAAAAGATATCCGCATCTAAAATTCTATACACCCGTAAATGAAGTTTTCATTGCGGCAATGTTCTCGGGTCAATATGGCTGGTGGAACGAATGCCTGAGCAGCGACAAAGCCTTTGTAACTGCTCTAAAGATCTTGAGCAAGGCAAACGTGATGGCAATGCTCGAGATAATACAAGTGCAACCTGAAGCTATCTTTATTCAAAGCGAGTCCTCTGAGTACTTTCACCCCGAAAATCCGGATGTAAGACCTTTATGCGACTTTTTGAATCAAAAACGGTTTCTTTCTCTCGATCTTACTTACGGTCATTCTGTTGATGTGAATACCTATAAATATTTAATGGCAAACGGGATGACAGATGAAGAATATACATGGTTTACCAGGCAGAATATAAAGGCCAAAGCAAACTGTATAATGGGTAACGACTATTATATTACCAATGAGCATCTCGTACATTCAGATGGCAGTACAAGCCCTTCGGGAGAAATCTTCGGCTATTATGTTATTACACATCAATACTTTAGAAGGTATAGATTACCGGTAATGCATACTGAGACAAATATCACCGAGCCATTTTCAGTTCATTGGCTTAAAAAGCAATGGGCAAATATTTACAGGCTCAAAACGGACGGGGTTCCCATTATAGGATTTACATGGTATAGCCTTACTGACCAGGTAGACTGGGACAGTGCTTTAAGAAATGATGCAGGGGTAGTAAATGCATTAGGTCTATACGATCTCGACCGCAAAATAAGACCTGTAGGTCAGGAGTATAAGAATTTAATAGCCCAGTGGAGAAATGTGATTGATAATGAAAGCTTTGGTGTTCATATGTTTTAAATTTTTCGTCAGAGTTCTTTTCTTAAGCCTGCTATGTGCAGGCTTTTTTTATTCTTAATGATATTCTATCCGTGGGAAACAAATTCCCCATATGGTATAAAAATCTATAGTGTTATACTCATTAAAGTTAAACACATATTCATAAAACATTATGTTTCAAGTGTAAACGCTATTGGCACGTATTTGTACTATATAAGCAGGCGATCACTAAAAAAAATACACATGAATGAACTAACAAGCAAGTACAAACAAACCAATAACTTGTCGCAAACAGGCAGTATTTCTCAAACAACTACTCTTACAAATAAAATAGGAACAAAATATCCATCAACATTAGTGTGTTTTTCTCATTTACGATGGAATTTTGTCTATCAACGACCTCAACATCTTATATCTCGCTTTGCTACACGTTTCAATGTTTTTTTTATTGAAGAACCTGTTTTCTGCGGAGATAATGAAGCAAGTCTTAGACTTACTTTACAAGAAGAAAACCTGTGGGTTGTAACACCACATTTACCTCACGGCACTTCTGGTGATGATGCAAATCGCCTGCAGAAAAATATGTTAGATAAGTTTTTGAAGAATAAAGAGTCAGATGATCTTTTATTCTGGTACTACACTCCGATGATGATGTCTTATTCAGGACATTACAATGCCGGACTAACAGTATACGATTGCATGGATGAATTATCAGCTTTCAAAGATGCTCCTGCAAAATTGAAGAGATATGAACAGGATCTTATAGATAAAGCAGATGTAGTATTTACAGGTGGTCACAGTTTGTACAAAGCTAAAAAAGGCTGTCATTCAAATATCTTCCCTTTCCCTAGCAGCATCGATAAAAAACATTTTGAGCAGGCAAGAACTATCACACAACAACCTTGCGACCAGGCTTCTATTGCCGGCCCACGCTTTGGTTTTTATGGAGTGATTGATGAGAGGTTTGATATAGAACTCATAAGAAAAGTAGCAGAAGCACGTCCTGAGTGGAACTTCATACTTCTTGGACCGGTAGTTAAGATTGATCCGGCAACATTACCACGTTTAAGCAACATTCATTACTTAGGTGGCAAGTCATACAACGAATTACCGAACTACTTAGCAGGCTGGGACGTGGCGATCATACCGTTTGCAATTAATGATTCAACCAAGTATATCAGCCCAACAAAAACTCCTGAGTACTTAGCTGCAGGTAAACCAGTAATCTCTACTGCAATACAAGATGTAGTAAGTCCATACGGAGATAAAGGTTTGGTGGAAATAGCGCCTGATGCAGAAACATTTATCGCAGCTGGCGAAAAGCTTCTCACAATGCCTAAAAAGGAGTGGTTGAATGAAGTTGATGAGTTTCTCTCTCACCAATCGTGGAGTCTGACGTTTAAAGATATGATGAAGGAGATTGGTAATACACTCAATAGTAAGTTTTCATCGACCAAATTACAATAGGTTAAAAGTGAAGGTTGTCATATTCTGACAACCTTCTTTTTTTATGGAACATCTCGTTTCTAAATACCTGACATGAAAGAAATTTACAACCAAAACATTGACATATGGGGTGGAATTGAATGCTCGTATGTACGGGTAAACAATTCATACAGCGATCAGCTTGAGAAGGCTGATCATTACTCACGCCCTGAAGATTTAGATCGTATAGCTGATCTTGGGATTAAAGTGTTACGCTATCCTATTGTATGGGAGAAGCACTGCCCAAAAAAGGATGTTCCGATTTCATGGACATCTACAGAAGAGCGCTTACAGCGGTTACAAAGGTTAGGTGTTGAGCCAATAGCTGGCTTGGTACATCATGGAAGCGGCCCGGAGTACGTAAGCTTTTACGATGGAACCTTTGAGCACGGCTTAGCTGAATATGCGCTGCAGGTAGCAGAAAAATTTCCCTGGATAAAGTATTACACGCCAGTAAATGAACCTCTAACAACTGCAAGATTTTGTGGTTTATATGGACATTGGTATCCTCATGGTCATAGCGCTGCCGAATTTCTCCAGGTATTGTTATCAGAATGCAAGGCAACTGTTTTGGCAATGCAAGCCGTCAGGAAAATCAATCCCGAAGCACAACTGGTACA